>JAGHSC010000145.1 GCA_018066065.1 Candidatus Cryptobacteroides faecihippi | reverse complement strand
ATGAACTCAGGGACAAGACGGTAGCAGTTCTTGAGGTTGATCTTGACATCAACCTCCTCCATACCTTTCTGGAACCACTTCCTGACTATCTTCTTCTGGCCAGGGTTGTCAGGGTCGTCGACCTCGACATCCTTCTCCAGGGCCTTGAAGCCTGACTTGAGTTCATCCAGCTTCGGATTGAATGGATATTCCTTCTCCACCTTCTCGCTGAGGCGGTCAGGGATCATCTTGGACAGCCTGTCTGACTCGGAGAGAGGCAGCCTGTTGACCCTGGCCACATCCTTGATGGCTCCCTTGGCAAGCATGGTGCCGAAGGTGATGACTCGGGAGACATGGTCGCTGCCATAGGTGTCCTCGACGTACTTGTGGGCCTTCGGAAGGTCCTCGAAGTCAACGTCGATATCCGGCATCGAGATTCGGTCCGGGTTGAGGAATCGCTCGAACAGGAGCTGGTATCTGATCGGGTCGAGATTGGTGATTCCAAGGCAGTAGGCCACGGCGGATCCCGCTGCGGATCCACGGCCGGGACCGACCATCGACCCTGCGGCACGCGATGCCGCGATGTAGTCCTGCACGATCAGGAAGTAATCCGGGAAACCCATTCGGCAGATTGTCTTGAGCTCGAAGTCAAGTCTTTCCGCCTGCTCTTCATTCAAGGTGTCGCCGTAGCGCTTCCTGGCACCTTCGTAGGTCAGATGGCAGAGGAAGGCCACGGACTTGCAGAACTCGTCCCCTCGGTAGTTGCCCTTCTTGTCGCATCTTCCCTCATCGATGACTTCCTTGTATTTCTCGAGCTGGTTGTCGATGTCTGCAAGGAACTCCGGGTCGATCTCGAACTTCGGAAGCACATGGTCACGATCGATCCTGTACTCGCTGATCTTGTCGGAGATCTCTATCGTGTTGGAAATGACTTCCGGATGTCCCGGGAACAATGCTGCCATCTCCTCCTCGCTCTTGAGGTACTCCTGCTGGGTGTAGTGGAGACGGTCCTCTTCGTCGATGTACTTGCCCGTGTTGAGGCAGATCAGGTGGTCGTGAGCCGGTCCGTCATCCTTGTTGACGAAATGGACATCGTTCGTCGCGATGACCTTCACACCCATCTCCTGGGAGAGGTTGAAGATCTCCTCATTGACCTTCTTCTGCTCCTCGTAAAGCTCAAGGGAAAGCCTCGGGACCTCCGTCTTGTGGAGCATTACCTCAAGATAGTAGTCGTCTCCGAAAAGGTCCTTGTGCCACTTGATGGCCTTTCGGGCGGCATCCAGGTCCCCGGCCAGGATGGCTCTCGGGATCTCTCCGGCCAGACAGGCTGAACTGCAGATGAGGTTCTCATGGTACTTCTCGACCACCTCGTGCGACACCCTCGGCTTGCCGTAGTAAAGACCTTCGGTGTGCGATGTCGACACGATCTTCATCAGATTCCTGTAGCCTTCATAGTTCTTTGCGAGCAGGATAAGATGATAGTAGCCACGGTGCTCGTTGTCCTTGAGCTTGTGGTCATAGTGCTTCGTAACGTAGATCTCGCAGCCGATGATCGGCTTGACCTTGTAACGGCCGGTCTCCTTGTCAACATGCTTCCCGGCGAACTTGAAGAACTCCTTGACACCGTACATGTTGCCATGGTCGGTGATTGCGAGGGCAGGCATGCCCATCTCCTCGGCCCTCTTGAACAGAGTGTCGATGGATGAAAGACCGTCAAGGATCGAATACTGAGTGTGGACGTGAAGATGTACGAAGGCCATGTTGCAACAATAATAAGGACAAATATACCGAAAAAGGAGTGCCTCTCAAAGACGCTCCTTGGAAAAAGTTTTCAACAGATGGCAGCAGGGTCAATAGACGTTGCTGTACATTCTTTTCTCGTTGGAAGAAGGCATCCAGCCCCTGATCTGGAAGAGCTCCGGAACCGTCACGAACTCGAATCCCCTTGCCTTCAATGCAGGGATCAGGACCCGCACAGCCTCGATGGTGGTCTCGTTGGTGTCATGGAAAAGCAGGACACTTCCATCCCGTGCCTTCTCGAGGAAAGCATTGACCTTATCCTCTGCAGGCATGTCCTTCCTCCAGTCCCCGACACTCGTCCCGGCGATGAAAGCCTTGTCGGGTACAGATGCGGCAACCTTGTCATTGAAGGCAGTATACGGAGGCCTGAGCATTGTTGGTGTGACCCCGGCCCACTTGAGAATGACGGAATCCGTCCTCTCCACCTCCCTGAGAATCTCCTCCTCACTCAGCTTCGTGAGGTCAGGATGTGAATATGTGTGGTTCATGACGTCACAGCCCATAGCCACCATCCTGCGCAGGATCGGAGCAGTCTTCCTGGTGACATTCCTTCCGATCACGAAGAATGAACCCTTGACACCATTCTCCTCGAGAATGTCAAGCATCTTCGGAGTGAACTCCCGGTTCGGACCATCATCGAAGGACAGCGCAACGAACTTCGGGAACCTTGCAGGGTAGCCCAGCAGCTGGAAAGCCAATGAATATGCCATCCTGAGGTGACCTGGCGTGTTAGGATGAAGATGGTCTGTCTTCGGGTTGCGGAAATAAGGAATGTGCTCCTGCATCGTCGGGAGTAGGCCACAGATGGAATTGAGGTCGATCACAGGCATGGCCCAGATGCTTCCTGCCTCCTTGACAGCAGAGACAAACTCATCGATGTAGAAACCTGCCCTGTTTGCATATTCCTCAGGCGGCTGGACATTGGTCTGGCCGAACTTCGCATAGCCTCTGTGGATCGGAGTCAGCAGGATGATCTGCTTGTCCGGATAGTGGGTCTTCAGGTACTTCAGCGAAGTGTTGACGCGGCCCCTGAATGTGGAGTCGCAATACACAAGCTCCCAGTGGGCCAGCTCACGCTCGACACCATCGCTGTTCGTGACCTTGGTGTCATGGTTGTACCAGTCTCCCAAGGGAAGGCCCTGGTTGTAGTCATTCGTCCCCAGGAAGACAATTATCGCATCGATCTCCTGTCCGCGCTCATTCTCCAGCCTCTTTGCCTGGCCGATCAGGTCTGCCATGTTGTGGCCGTTGATACCGTAGACGTATGGCTCGATTCCGAGGATGTCCTTCAGGTTGTTCCAGAACGTGTTGTTGACCCAGCCGATCTGGGCCGGATCCGTGATAGAATCGCCGATGAAGGCAACCCTGGCCCCATTCCACTGACTCTGGATCTCAGGCTGGGCCGATGCAGGCAGCACCCACATCATGACCACAGCAAGCAAGACAATCAATCTTTTCATGATGCAAAAACCGTTAGAAACCTCTTCCGAACATCGACCAGTACTTCTCCTCGAGCTTCTTCCAGCGGGCAGCCGTCTTGTCATGGACATCCGCTGTGTAGGCATCCAGAAGGGCGACCTTCTTCTTTGGCGAAGCAGCCTCGTACCTGCTCTCAAGCTCTGCAAGACCGCTGAAAGCCATCTCTTCCATCTCCATCACATTCTCGCTGAACTCCTTCTTGGTGTTCTGCCATGCAAGGGTCGCAAGCTTGTTCGCACGGCGGTACTCCCAAAGCACACAGTCGGCGACATACTGCTTGTGGCCACACTGTTCGAAGGCCTTCGGAAGCTTCTTTCCCCCGCAGAAGATCGGGATGCGCGGACTCTGCGCAGGATTGTCCACAGAGAACCAGCAGACACCTCCGATGCCATCAGGAAGCCAGCTGCGGCTCTGGATGACAGTTGAATATGAGCACCAGGCAACTGCAAGCGTCCTGGTGAACTCGATGGTGCCTGGAGCAATCGTGTTGATGGTGTTCCTCATGTCCGTCGTAAGCCAAGGATTGGCAAGCGGGCTGATCACCTTGTGGGCAGGAACACCGTCTTTCTCAGGTACTTCCATCAGCCAGTTCTGACACATGTCGAACTCTGTTCCCTCGTAGGTTCCGCGGAGCAGGTCCATGACCTTCCTCACGTCCAGAAGGGAATCCGGCTTGACGGAGAACGGAATCTCGGCCATGTCATAGGTCAGGCCCAGGGACGGAGCAAGCGCATTGAACACGAAGAACTCCCTCTCGCGGAAATTCTTTCCCTTTGCATAAGGACACTCGATTGCCTTCCAGAAGACAAACTCGCTCTTGCCGTCCCAGAGACCCTGCCCCAGGCAGACCTGCTCCACATTGTCGGAAGCCATGAAATTCTCGGTGTCCTTCCTGTCGAACTTTCCGATCCTCGGAATGTTGCATGAGATGCCGACCTCGCCGTCAGGAATCCTCTGGGCAACCCAGATGGCGCCCTTGGCATGCTTTCCGTTACCGGTGATCTCGAACTGCCAAGCCTCCTTCGGATCGGTCACCGTAAGACACTCTCCACCATCACCGTAGCCAAGCTCCTCGGAAAGCCTTCCCATCAGCAGGACCGCCTCGCGGGCAGTCGAACAGCGCTCCAGGGCAAGCCTGCACAGCTCCTCGATCAGCAGAGGAGAAGACCTGTTGATCAAAGTGTCCGGACCGGTGAAAGTCGTCTCACCGATGCCGACCTGCTTCTCATTCAGAGAAGGATAGCCAGTGTTGACGTAGGAATAGGTGTGTGCGACCTGAGGAATCTCTCCGACCACCTTGACACCGACGGTGTCAGTGACGAAGCGCGTCTTCCTCCAGTTCTTGCGAAGCTGGGTCATCTCCCCAGCCTTGTGATCCTTGGCGGGAACGATGTTCACCCATGAATGGGAAGTTCCATCGCAGGTGTGTGAGGTGATGACGGAGCCATCGGTGGTGGCAAGGCGCCCGGCAATGATGCTGGTGCACTCAAGACCGGAATTCTCATCATCCTGGGCAAAGGCTGTAAACGCAACGGCAAGGATTGCTGCCGCAGACAAGACTAATCTCTTCATTTGCATCATTCGTTTCTGATTGATGCAAAGATACAACAATAAGCACTGACGCCCAAATCATTGACACCCAGCCCCTTCCTGACCCGAGGTCAGTGCCGGCGCACTAACCTCGCTAAGGTAAGTGATTATCAACCAGGCAGTTGTGCGTCAGGGTCCAACGTGGAGAGAATCTGCCTTGCGAGGGAAGCGGGAACGAGCTTCGAAAGGTCCTCAAGAGAAGCGGCGGCAATCCTGGCCACGGAACCGAAATGCATCAGAAGCCTCTTCTCCGTCTGCTCGCCGACACCCTTGATGTCGCGCAGGACACTGTGGATCTGAGCCTTGCTTCGAAGGGAACGATGGAATGTGATGCCGAAGCGGTGGGCCTCGTCACGGATCTGCATCAGCACCTTCAAGGCATGCGAGTTGCGGTCCAGGAACAGCGGATACGGATCGTCTATCCTGATCACGAGCTCCATCCTCTTCGCGAGACCGACCACCATAAGCCTGTCCAGGATCCCGAGTTCAGCGAGAGCCTGACGGGCAAATTCAAGCTGGCCCTCGCCGCCATCGATCACGACAAGCTGCGGCAAGTCATCCGGATGCTCCTCAAGCATCCTGGAGTAGCGCCTGTTGACCACCTCCTTCATCGAAGCGAAGTCATTCGCACCGATGACGGTCTTGATCTTGAACTTCCTGTAGTCCGACTTTGACGGGACGCCATCGCGGAAAACCACGCAGGATGCCACCGGATTGGTACCCTGGATGTTGGAGTTGTCGAAACACTCGATGTGCGTCGGAAGTTCCTTCATCCCAAGAGCCTTCTTCAAGTCCTCGAGGACCATCCTCTTGTACTCGTCCGGATCCGTGCGTTCCTTCTGCTTGAGGGTGTTGAAGAGGTACTCCTTGGCGTTCTTGCTGCTGAGTCCCAGCAGGGCCAGCTTGTCTCCACGGATCGGAATCCTGAATTCCACACCATCGATCTCAACATCCGGCTTGAAAGGCACGATGACCTCCCTTGCAAGGTCCCCGAACTTGGATTCGATCTCGGCGATGAAGGCACTGAGCACTGCGGCTGGCTCCTCCTCGATGTTCATCTTGAAGCCAAGGTTGAGCGACTGGATCACAGCTCCTCCCCTGACACGCAGGAAGTTACCGAAAGCATCAGGACCATCGAACTCAAGTGAAAAGACATCGCAGTCATTGCCCGAGGCAGACGAGATGATCGACTTAGAATAGTGGTTCCTCAGAGACTCTATCCTCTCCTTGAAGACCATCGCATCCTCGAAGCGCAGCTCCGAGGCGGCAAGCTTCATCGCACTCTCATATTCACTGATGATCTCATTGACACCACCCTTGAGCAGGCGCGTGATCTCACTGATGTATGATGAATATTCCTCCCTGCTGATTGCTCCCACGCAGCAGCCGCGGCAACGCTTGATGTGGAAGTCCAGGCAAGGCCTGAACTTGCCGCGGAGCACGGCATCGCCGGTGATGTTCAGCTTGCAGGACCTCAACGGATAACTCTTCCGGAAGAACTCCAGGAGGTAGTTTGCATGCGTGACGGAACTGTATGGTCCATAATAGGTTCCGCTGCGCTTGTCAACCCTCCTGGTAAGGAAGACCCTCGGGAATTCGTCATTGGTGACGACAATCCACGGATAGGTCTTGGAGTCCTTGAGAAGGATGTTGTAGTGAGGCTTGTACTGCTTGATCAGGTTGTTCTCGAGGAGCAGCGCATCAGCCTCCGAATCCACCACCGAGAACTGGGCGTCGGCGATCTTCGAGACCAGTATCCTGGTCTTGACATTGAGCCTCTCCGGCGGCACAAAGTACTGCGCCACCCTCTTGTGGAGGTCCTTCGCCTTGCCGACATAAATCACCTTCCCCGAGGCATCGTAGTAACGATAGACCCCCGGGGAATGTGGAAACAGGGCAATCTTTTCCCTGACAGTAAGTGATGGTTTCTCAGACAAGGCTACTTCTTTGCCTGGACATACTTGGCAATCTCCTCTTCGATGGCCTCGCCACGGAGTTCTCTCTTGAGGATCGTTCCGTCAGGACCGAAAAGGATGATGTGAGGAATGCCCTCGATGCCGTAGATGTCGGTAGGAACTGACTGAGCGTCGATGATCTGGTTCCACTTGATGTTGTAGGCCTTGGCTGTGTCGATGGTAGCCTGAGGCTTGTCCCAGACAGCAACGCTGAGGACATCGAAATCAGAACCTGCGTACTTCTCGTAGACATTCTTGATGTTAGGAATCTCTCCCTTGCATGGTCCGCACCATGAAGCCCAGAAGTCGACAAGCATGTACTTGCCTGTGCCGATGAAGCTGGAGAACTTGACGCCGTTGGCCTCGAAGTCAGTGAACATCTTTCCTTCCTGCGTTGCCCTCTTTGCCTCGACTGACTTCTTCATCTTCTCAACGATAGAATTGTCGGCAAGCTTTGGATCAAGGACATTGAGAAGTGAATCAAGCTTCTCCACAGTGTAGCTGAACTGCATCCTTGCAAGAGAGGCTGCACCGAGGAAATTGGCCTTGTTGGCCTCGAAGACAGAACCGTTGATGGCCTTCTCTTCAGCGTTGTAGGCTTCGTAGAGAGAATCAAGCTTCTCCTCGCCGAGCTCCTCGAGAAGCTTGTTGTACTTTACCGGAAGCTCACTCAGTGCATCCTCGTACTCGACCTTCTTTGCCTGAAGCGAGATCTTCGGATACTTTGAAGTGATTGATGAAGGCTGGAAGAGGCCATCAAACGTGAATGTCAGAGGAGTTCCATCAGAGATGAATCTAGTG
>JAGHSC010000122.1 GCA_018066065.1 Candidatus Cryptobacteroides faecihippi | reverse complement strand
TTCTTGCAATCCTGCGGCCCCTGTATTTGATGGTGCTTCCATTTATATCGAAGCCTGGCAGCTGCTCCAGGATAGCCATTGCAGTTTCTCCCGGCATGGTCTTGACTGCCGCGGCATTGAAGATCGTTGTGTCAGCCAGCATGCGCATGAGCGGAACGTCACCGGAGACAATAGCCGCCTCTATCTCTTCCCGGCTATGGCTCATTGTGAACAGCACCGCATTGTCTCCTTCCGTAAGATCAAAGACTCCGTCTGCAGGATTCAATCCAATCTTGGTCACCTTGACGTATACCTTGCCTGGCGGAAGTCCCTTGTAAGTGAATGTGCCACTGTTGGAACTCACCCTGTATGTAGAATCGACCTTGTTGCCATTCATGCGCACAAGGAGCACATTGGCATTCGAAATGGGCGAATTGGCCTTATCGGACACCAACGTTCCATACAAGTCCGCTTTCTGGGCTTGCATGGAAAAACAACATATATGGAATAGCACTGCTACCAGTGCTGTCTTTATTCTAAAACAATCCATGATAGAGTGGATTATGAACTACAATTTGCAAGGTAACTGAATTTCTCTGACTAAGCAAGTGCTCAACAAAAATGCTTTTGCAGTTTTCTGCACGTTTACCAATAGGAATTAGGGCACGATTTAGGGCGCCAAAAAGAAAAAGTGGCTCACAGATATCTGTAAGCCACTTTATTGCGGAGAGAACGAGATTCGAACTCGTGAAACCCTTTAGGAGTTTACACGCTTTCCAGGCGTGCCTCTTAAGCCACTCGAGCATCTCTCCAGTTATCAGTCCCGCCCGATGGACGGGACTGCAAAGATAAGAATATTCCTCCAATCTGCAAGGGCTTGCTAGAGCGTTCCCTGCTTCAGCTTCTCGATGTACTTGTCGATGCGTCGGAGCTGGCCAGGGATGGTGATGCTCTGAGGACACTTAGGGATGCATTCCATGCAGGTGATGCAGTGGTCTGCCTGCCTGAGGGTCGGGATTGCCCTGTCGTAGCTGACAAGGTAAGCCTTGCGGAGCTTCTCGTAGTTCTCCTGCTCCTTGCTCTGAGGGAATGTGCCTGCATTGATGCACTTGTTGTAGTGAGCGAAGATTCCAGGGATGTCTATTCCGTAAGGGCATGGCATGCAGTACTTGCAGTTCGTGCAGTCGATGGTAGGGTAGTTGGCCATGATGTCGGCGATGTCCTTCGAGAGATAGGTCTTCTCCTCGTCGGTGAGAGGCTGGAAGTCCATGAATGTCTTCAGGTTGTCCTGGAGGTGCTCCATGTAGGTCATGCCGCTGAGGACAGTGAGGATCCTTGGGTAGGAACCTGTGAAGCGGAAGGCCCATGAGGCCATTGAAGCCTGAGGGTCACGCTCCTTGAGCCTGTTGGCCACACTCTCTGCAGGGTTGGCGAGGCGTCCTCCGAGAAGAGGCTCCATCACGACGATTGGAATCTCTCTCTTGTCAAGCTGCTCGTAGAGGTAGTCGGCATTGACATTCCTCTGGCCGTCTGCATGCTGCCAGTCCCAGTAGTTCATCTGTATCTGGATGAAGTCCCAGTGGTACTTGTCGTGGAGAGCAAGCAGCTGGTCGAACTGCTCCTGGTTGCCGTGGAACGAAAGACCCAGCTGGCGTACCTTTCCCTTCTCGCGCTCGCCCTGGAGGAAATCCATCATGCCGTTGTCGACGAAACGTGCATTGAAGTTTTCCACTCCACCACGTCCGAGAGAGTGGAGGAGGTAGTAGTCGATATAGTCTGTCCGGAGATATTCAAACGACTCGTTGTAGAGCTTCATGGAAGCTGCACGTGAATAGTTCGAGAAGTTGGAGAGCTTGGTGGCGATGAAGTAATCCTTTCTGGGATGCCTGCTCAGCGCCTTGCCTGTCGCTTCCTCGGAGAGACCCTGCATGTAGACAGGGGATGAGTCATAGTAGTTGACTCCGTGGGCGAGGGCGTAGTCGACAAGTGCATTGACGTCATCCTGATCCGGGATGTCCTTTCCGTTCTCGTCCTTCTTCATCGTAAACCTCATGCAGCCGTAGCCGAGGAGGGAAACCTTGTCGTTGTTGTTGGTGTTTGTCCTGAGCTCCATGCTTCCGGTCTCAAGGATGCTGTCATCCTTCTGACCCTCGACGACGACCTTGGCCGTCCTGCCAGGCGCACAGGCTCCTGCAAGTGCGACTGCCCCTGCTGCAATGGTGCCTTCACCTGCCTTCCTGATGAACTCTCTTCTGTTGATTGTCTCTTTCATGTTCTTGAATATTCAGGGGTTAGCTCATTGTGTTATGATGGACGGAGCATCCGTTCACGGTGATTGCGCTGATCGGGCGTGACGGACAGAGATTCTCGCATGCGCCGCATCCGATGCACTTCTCCTCGATCACGGTCGGGATGAGCTTGCTGTGCTCATCCTCCGGGTTGAGCCTTACCATGGTGATGGCTCCGGCAGGACAGTGGCGTGAACAGTTGCCGCATGAGACATCGTCTTTCCTGACGACGCAGAGGTCGAGGTTGACCTGTGCGGTTCCTACCTTCCTTGTGTTCTTCTCCTCGGGGGTGATCCTTGCGATTGCACCGGCAGGGCAGACCTAGGAGCACTTGGCGCACTCCGGACGGC
>JAGHSC010000162.1 GCA_018066065.1 Candidatus Cryptobacteroides faecihippi | reverse complement strand
CGATCGTCTGCTGCGGAATCAGCATATTCATCTTCGTCATCGCTGTCAGGATGGCGATTCCGGCCCTGAATGAACTGACTGAAGGTTCCCTCCCGGAACAGACTGAGTCAGAGATAAATGAACTCATCCTTTCTGTCGAAGGGGTTGAGGACGTGCATGCTCTGAAGACCCGCCGCAGCGGACCATCCATCATCGTGGAGGCCCATCTTGTCGTGGATCCGGAGATGAAGGTCGTCGATGCACACAATCTTACCGTCGATGCGGAAAGGCTTGTCCGTGAAAGATTCGGTGACAGCACCCAGATCTCCTTCCACATCGAGCCGTATGCCGATGCCGACTGATTCCCATTGAAGCAATGAACGAAAGAACCAAGACGCTTTTCGTCCTTCATGTAGCTGTCTTCCTCGCCGGCTGGACAGGAATATTCGGACGCTGGATTTCTCTCGCCGGTCTGCCTCTGGTGTGGTACAGGGTCATCGTAAGCGTGATCGTGATGACCGTCGTGATGGGCATCGGCGGAAAGCTGCACCGGATGCCATGGCGCTCTGTACGCAGGATTGCCGCCTGTGGATTCCTGCTTGCAATGCACTGGGTGGCCTTCTATGCCAGCATCAAGGCTTCAAACGTCTCCGTCGGAGTCGCCTGCATTGCCACGTCTTGTTTCTTCACCACGCTTTTCGACCCGCTCCTCAACAGGAAGAAAGTCTCCTTCAGGGACATATTCATCAGCCTCATCGCAATCCTTGGCATCCTTCTGATCTTCAGCCTGGATGTCAGGTTCCGTGCAGGAATCCTGCTGGGCCTGCTGTCGGCCGCGATCTATTCTGTCTTTGCGCTGCTGAACATCCGGGTGGCTTCGGAAACAGGTGAGGACAGCTCAACGATGCTGATGTTCGAACTGGTCGGAGGCTTGCTTTTCCTGACCTGCTGCATGCCGGTCTATGCCCGCCTGGAGCCGGGCGCTGCCATTGTGCCTGCGGGGAGCGACATCGTAAGCCTGCTCCTGCTGGGCTCGCTCTTCACGATTGTCCCGTTCCTTTTCCAGATCCAGGCTCTTCGAAAGCTGTCCGCCTTCACTGTGAATGTGGCGTACAACCTGGAGCCTGTCTACAGCATCCTCTTGGCTGCCATCATCTTTGACGAGACGAGCGAGGTTGGATTGTCCTTCTGGATCGGGGTAGCCTTGGTCGTGGCGTCCGTCGCCCTGCAGTCCATTGAGGCTGTGAGGGCTAGAGGATGTGCTTGACGAGCTTGAAGAAGCTGTAAGGCATGTACCTGAACGGCAGGTCGAACATGGTCGGGGTTGCAACTACGGCCCTTCTGTGCGAGAACGCTTCGAAGCTGAGTACGCCGTGGTAGTGACCCATTCCTGAATTGCCTACGCCTCCGAATGGAAGGTTGCCGTTGACGATGTGCATGATCGTGTCGTTGATGCAGCTTCCGCCGGATGAGGTCCTTCTGATGACTTCCCAGCCCTTGCTTTCCTTGCCGAAGTAGTAGAGTGCGAGAGGCTTCTCCCTGTCAGTCACGTACTTGACGACCTTGTCCTCGAAGCTGCTTCCTTCGTCGTCGAGGGTTATGACCGGGAAGACAGGGCCGAAGATCTCCGTGTTCAGCACGGCTGCATCGTCCTTCATGCCTTCGATGAGCGTAGGCTCTATGAATCTTTCCTCAGCCACGGTGTGGCCACCGTAGAGGATCTCTCCTTCGTCGATGTAGGAGCTGACTCTCTGGAAAGCCTTGTCGCTGACCATCCAGACATAGTGGCGGTCCTTGATGATCTCCTCTCCGTGGAGCTTTCTGATGCTGGCTGCATACTCTTCCACGAACCTGTCCTTGACATCCTTGTGGATCAGGATGTAGTCAGGTGCGATGCAGGTCTGCCCTGAGTTGATGGTCTTTCCCCAGGCACATCTCATGGCTGCCAGCTTGATGTCGGCTTCCTTCGCGATGATGCATGGGCTCTTTCCGCCGAGCTCGAGGACGAGCGGGATTAGGTTCTTGGCTGCAGCCGCTGCGACGTTCTTGGCCAGTGCCGGGCTTCCTGTGAAGAAGATCAGGTCGAACTTCATGTCGAAGAGATGCTTGTTCACATCTCTGTTGCCCTGGACCACTGCGATGTAATCCTCGCTGAATGTGGCCTTTATCATCTTTTCGATGACGGTCGAGACTGTCGGGACGTAAGGGGATGGCTTGAGTATGGCCGTACATCCGGCTGCGATCGCCCCGACGAGCGGGCTGAGAAGCAGCTGGACCGGGTAGTTCCAAGGGGAGACGATGAGGGCATTGCCGAGTGGCTCCTTGACCACATAGCTCTTGGAACCGAAGATCGTCACGGGAGTCCTGCGTCTTTCTTTCCTTGCCCACTTGGAGACGTTGCGGATGGCCTCGCGGATCTCTCCCTTGACGAGCGACATCTCGGTGAGGTATGCTTCCTCGTAGGATTTGTGCAGGTCTGCCCAGAGAGCATCGGCCAGCTCCCGGTCATATTCCTCCATCGCCTGGAGGAAGGCCTTCAGCTGCTGTTTCCTGAATGCGACATCCAATGTCCTTTCTGTTCTGAAGAAGGCCTTCTGGGCCTTCAGGATGGAGCCCATGCGCTCCACTGGGGTGTTCTCGACCTGTGCCATCTCTTACTTTCTTCCTGTGTAGTGATCCATTACTGAGTAGATTCCGCAGAAGTCGCCGAAGATCAAGTCGATTCCCTTGATCGGCAGGAGACCCTGCAGAGTGCGGATGAAATGGAATGCAAATGGTATGCCCCTGAAGATCTTTCCTTTCTCCGTGGCAGCGATGATCTTCCTGGAAGTCCTTTCCGGATCCAGGATAGGGAAGATCCTTGACCTGACGCCGTCGAACATTCCTGTGTTGATGAAATATGGGGCTACCGTCGTGATCTGTACGTGGCTCTTCATCCTTTCAAGCTCGATGCGTACGGAATCCGACCATCCGATGACGCCCCACTTGCTTGCTGCGTAGACGCTCATCTTCGGGAGCGAGAGCATTCCGGCTGCAGAGGCGATCGTGACGATCTGGCCGCTGTCCCTGGCGATCATGTCGTTGAGGGCAACGAGTCCGACGTACATCGGAGCGATGGTGTTGATCTTCATCGTCAGGTCGATGTCCCTGACTGTGTTGTCGTTGAATGTCTTGTTGCTTGTGACCACGCCGGCGCACTGGATGATGATGTCCACCTTCCCGAAGTCTGCGCAGGTCCTGTCGTAGGCTTCCTTCACCGTCTCGTAGGAAGAAACGTCGACCTTGTAGGCCTTGACCGTGCCGAATGCCGAATGGCTTGCGACGGTCTCTTCGATGTTCTTTTCGTTGATGTCCCAGATCACGAGTGCCTTGGCTCCTTTCTGCAGGGCCATCCTGCCCATGATCCTTCCTATTCCAGATGCTCCTCCTGTGATGAGCACGATGTTGTCCTTGATCTTCATTTGTGCGTGTGTGTTTGTCGCATCAAAGATAGCTCTGTCATCCCTCGGGACGAAATATGAGTGGCGAATGCCTGTCTTATGTGGCCGAAATGTGGCTTTTTGTCGAATTTGGTGTGAAGTAATTGTATTTTGGTCTGATAAGATTAATTTTGTAGAAACGATTTTCATCATGAAAAAATGCTTTTTGTTCATCCTTGTTCCGTTTCTTTTCCTTTCGTGCGGGAGACAGGGATCACAGGAACTCACATGCAAGTACACCCAGTTCGCATTGGGAGAGATCAAGCCTCAGGGTTGGCTCCTCGAAACTCTTCAGAGGCAGAGGGACGGCCTTACTTCAAAGATGGACTCCATCTACCCTCAGGTGATGGGTGAGCGTAACGGATGGCTTGGCGGCGACGGAGACCAGTGGGAAAGAGGTCCTTACTGGATCGATGGACTGCTGCCTCTTGCCTACATCCTCGAGGATAAGGCACTCATCGCGAAGGTACAGCCTTGGATCGAATGGTCGCTGGCCAGCCAGAAGGAAGATGGTTTCTTCGGCCCTGACACCGACTATCCGGGCGAGCCTGGACTCCAGAGGAACAATTCAAAGGACTGGTGGCCAAGGATGGTCATCCTCAAGATCATGAGGC
>JAGHSC010000034.1 GCA_018066065.1 Candidatus Cryptobacteroides faecihippi | reverse complement strand
GAGCTACTCCAACAGAGGCCCTGTCTACAACGTACACGGAATCCACTACGGAGGCATCGCCGATGTGGCCAACAGCCTCCTCGTCCTCAAGAAGCTTGTCTTCGAAGAGAAATACATGACTCTCAACGAGTTCGTCGACATCCTCCGAAACGACTGGAGCGGCAAGGAAGCCCTCCGCCAGCTGATCCGCACAAGATTCGAGTTCTTCGGAAACGACAACGACGAAGCCGACAGGATGATGACACGCGTCGTCAGCGACTACGCAGACATCGTCGGATCGCTCAAGGAAAGGAACGGGATCCTCCGCCACGGAGCGATCAGCACCTTCGGCAGGGAAATCGACTGGAAGGACATGAGGGCATCGCTTCCGGAAGGAAGCCGCAGGGGCGACATCCTTGCCACCAACTGCTCCCCTACTCCTGGATCCGACAGGAAAGGACCGACATCCGTGCTGAATTCCTACTGCAAGCTGGACTTCTCCAAGCTTCCGAACGGAGGCACTCTCGAACTCAAGATCCTGCCTCAGTCGATCCAGGGAGAGAACGGAGTCAAGGCTCTGACATCGCTCTCGAAGACATTCGTGTCCAAGGGCGGATTCTACATGCACATCGACGTCGTGGACACATCCACCCTGATCGACGCACAGATGCATCCGGAGAAGTACCCTAACCTGCCGGTCCGCGTCGCAGGCTGGTCAGCAAGGTTCACGACCCTCTGCAAGGAGTGGCAGGACATGATCATCCAGAGGACCCAGCAGATCGTCTAGACGGTCTTCTCCATCCTCTTGTACCAGTTCCCGAAGAAAAGCATTTCGCCGAATTCGCGGAATCCGATGCTTCCGTAATAGTCAAGGAGCCTCGGATGGTCCGACTCTGCGATCAGCGTGACACGCGTGAAGCCCAGGGAGCGCCCCTTGGCATCACCGTCCAGAAGAAGCAGGCGTCCAAGGTTGCAGCCACGGAACTCCGGCAGTACAGCCAGGGAATCAAGATAGAACTCTCCCGGGAAGGTCTCAGGCTCAAAGTCAGCCTGATCGTCACCCACAAAAGGACTGAAGCTGTTCCATGTGGCCGGGCGCAGCGCCAGGTACTCGTCCCCGGAATATGCGATAAGGCAGCCTGCCACCTTTCCGTCAACCTCGGCGACCCTCGCCCTCTTCCATGAATAGAGAGTGTCCTCACGGGCGCAGACGGGTTCCATCTGCGGCGCAAGCTTCTCATCCAGTCCCAGGGCGACAATCACTGTCCAGGCCAGAAGCGGGGCATCATCCAGGCGTGCATCTCTGATCTCAATCATGATTTTGGTTCATTGACAGGACAAAAGTAGCAATAATCGTCAAGAATCACTATCTTGCAGTCTCTAATCAAAAGCAAGGCATTACAAAATGGCATACGACATTCAGCTGAACCTGCCTGAAGGATGGCAGAAGGAAGCAAAGGAGTACATCGACGAAGAATCCGGAGTGGAAGTCTCACACATCGAGGCCCACATGATCGACGGGAAGAAGAAGGAAGAGACAGGCATGATCGACATCTACGTCGGCGAGATGCCTGAGGACACCGACGCAGAAGAGCAGGCATTCTCGAACTACGTCGACATGATCGGCTTCAGCGACGACGATCCGGACGACTACAACCCGATCTACAAGATCAAGTTCAACGGAAAGAACGCCTTCGGCTTCGACGGGCTCTGCGAGAATGACGCCCCGATGAGACTCCTTACCCAGGAAGTCAAGAAAGGTGTCCTCGCCGTCATGTGCCTCGCAGGAAAGGACGAAAAAACCCTTGACGAGGTCCAGTCACTGGTGGAAAGGAACCTCAGGGTCAAGGGCGGTATCGAATAGTCAATCCCCTATTTCCCGGAAAGGAACTCAAGCATCTGCTTCCTCACGGAGTAGAAATGCTTGACGTCCATGTTGTAGGAATCCGGGCCAAGGATGATGCTGCGGCAGAAATCCATGGCCTTCCCGGGATCCTTGGCCTCAATCATCTTAAGCAAGTCATAATCACGGATTCCGTCACGCATTGCGTTCAGACGGATGCTCGGATAGACCTTCTCATAGCCCGGATAGATGATGAACGGGTCGCCTCCCGGCCAGTTCTCGGTCGGAGTGACATCCGTCATCGGGTCGACTGCATGGTTCCAGTAGTTGAATCCCCAGTGGAGATAGCCGACCTCGTTGTAGCGGTAGTTGATCCAATGCAGGATCCTGGTCTTCAGAAGAGGAAGCTGGATGAAGCGGTTGGCGTAGTTTCCCTGAGGGCCGGTACAGGTGTAGAGCCACCTCTGTGCCCCGTCCGGAACCGGTGGAAGAGTCTCGATGTTCGGTCCCAGGAGGATCACGCTCACATCCTGGTTCTCAACGATTTCCGCACTTGCGTCGACGGTGCGCATGCCAGGTGCGGCAGCCTTCACCATGCCAGCGACAGCGCTCCATGAGATCTGACTCTTGGTGCCAGGCTCGGCCGGTTCATCGGCGATGTGCTGGAGGCAGATGTCGAGCCAGCCCTTCTCACGCAGATGGGCCTCGAGCTTTGAATAGTATCTGTCGATGTAGTGCTTCAGGCGAGGATCGTCATAGGTGACGTCCTGACGCTTGAGCTGCTTGTCCTCGACGTAGTAGAGCGAGAAAGAATGTCCTTCCCTCCAGTCCAGGCCCGGGAAGCGGTAGCCGACCGCACTGTTGTGGAAAGTCTTGAGGTTGCCATGGTCGATGAACATCTGCACAGACTTGTCGAAACCATCGAAGCTGATCTCGAAGTCAGTGCTGTCGGCATTGAGGAAGATGTTCGGACGCTCCTGAATCTTCCAGCAGTTCTGTCCGTAGGCCGCGCCGATCTCCGCAACCTTCTGGAGAAGCTCGAAGTAACGGTCGCTCATGTGGTCGACATGCTTTCCTCCGTTCATCCTGTAGATGGTGCTCGGTGTGTACCAGTTGACAACATTGAGGCTCTGCTCCTCGGGAAGGTCCACAGGATAGACCTTGATGCGGAAGTCCTTGCGGGTCAGGACCTTCTCCCCACCGACTGTGCCTTCCACAGCCAGGTTGCAGACATGGACCCCTTCACCTGCCCCGCGTGGGACAGCGACATCGACCCAGAGAGTCGTGTGCCCTCCTGCCTTGAGGAATTCATCGGAGTCGTCGATGATCGGGTCCGGCTAGTTGTTGTCCGGATCGGTAA
>JAGHSC010000154.1 GCA_018066065.1 Candidatus Cryptobacteroides faecihippi | reverse complement strand
GTTTCCCTGCCTGAGCATCGTGCAGGAACGGGCAAGGTAGTCGAAGAAGACGCCGGCATAGGATGCCCATGTTTCATTCCTGTGCAGCCACTGGCCGTAGCGGAAGAGCTGCATTCCCGGAAGGTAGGTGTCGTTCGGCTGGGATGCGCTTTCGTGGACCACGAATTTCGTGAGTCCGGCCGACATCGCGATGTCGGCGATGTATTTCATGTTCTCAGGGCAGTAGGTGTAGGCTCTGCCTTCGTCTCCATTGACGGTGAATGATTCAGCCGCAACATCCTTCTTTCCGTAGATGTGGGCGACTGAGGCGGATTCCTTTATGTCGCAGATTGCTGCCGGTGCCTTGGAACCGGTCGGGGTGTCCTGCATCCAGATTGCTGCCATCGGTGTGGTGGCGCCGATCTTCGGGTCCATTCCGTCTCCCGTGAACGCCCTTGCGCCTTCATGAGTCTCACAGAAGTAGCCTCTGAGCTCATATTCATCGACGATCTCCTGGATCCTTGAGTAATTCTCGCAGAAGAGCTCCCCGAGGGTCTTCCTCCAGTCCCAGAGGAAGGCTTCGCTCCTGTCGCTGCTTAGGATGATCTCGCCTGCTAGCACCGGCAGCCAAGGGGTTGGGTCGTAGCCACGCCTTGCCTGGAATTCCTCCACCATGCGGCGGGTCCAGGTGTAGCTTCCTGCTTCATAGCTGTCGATCAGGAGGTTCTGGATTCCGTTCTGTCCCATCCTTCCTCCGGCTGCTTCCCTGTACATGTCCATGTAGGTGTGGAAATAGTCCATCCATGCTTCCGGGTCGAGCTTGTCGACTTCGAGTCCTGTGGCTTCCGGGGATGCCGGGTGGTTGATCTTTCCGGTGATCGACCATCCGAACCTGTAGATTCTCCACCTGCCTTTCGGAAGGGTGCAGCGCAGGGTCCCGTCCTCATCCATGCTGCCGGTCAGGTCTATCCTTTCCGTGGCTCCTTTCAGGCCGTCCTGCGTGCGGAAGCGGCTGAAGTCGTGGATCACGCTGAATCCTCCTGCTTCCTCGCTGTGGCTGACTCTTTCCACCGTGTGAGCACCAGCGATTCGAGTTTCTCTCCCTTGACTCGGAAGTACTTGGCTTTCACCGGCTTGATGTTCTCGGTCATGTAGGGGAGGTTGCCTGGGGCAATCCTGTGCACTTCCTTCCAGGTCTTTCCGTCGCTGCTTGCCTCGAGGATGCTTCTGTACCTGATCTCACCGGAACGTGGCCTGCCCGGAGTGCTTCCTGTCTTGAGGGTGAGAGCCTTGATCTTCCTTGCCTTGGTGAAGCAGCATGTGATCGTGGAGTCGTCCTGGGTGAGCCTTGCTCCCATCTCTTCCATCGAGAGGTCCTTGCCTGACTTCCTTACGGCCATGACGAACAGGTCCTCGCCATACGGTTTCACTTCGATCCTGTCGTTGCCCTGGAAGCAGTCCTGGTAAGGACCTACTGTCCTGTAGAGTTCCGGGAGCCTTGCCTCGACCTTGCCTTTGCTGCAGATGTCGATGCTTCTCCATTCCAGCTTCTTCACTGCATCCTCAGGCCTTACCCAAGTGCCTCCTGTCGAGCTCCATCCCGGTGCACTTGCGATCGTGACCTCCAGTCCGAGCGAATCGGCAACGTCCAGGGCGTAGCGGAAGGCGTCCTTCCATCCCTCGGTCATGTAGGGGAGTTTCTCCTTGACCGCCCGCGGCATGTTGATTCCGCCGGCATCGAACTGGTGGAGTCCGCCGCTCCCGGATGCCTTCATCCATTCCAGATCCTTCCTGATGCCTTCCCTGGTCACGTTTCCGTCCATCCAGTGCCACCAGACCTGAGGCCTTGCCTCGTCGTCGATCCTTGCAAAGCGTCCTGCAAGGGATGCTGTGTCCGTGGGTTCTGCGGCATTGGCCTTTCCGATCGTAAAGGATGCTGCAGCAGCGGCCATCATTGCCACCAGGAGGAGGTTATGTTTCATTTTGTAAAACTTTTTTTTGAGGAAAGCGACTTTGGCACGATAAATGAATATGATACAGTCGAATTGGTTAGTTATGGATTTTATCACACTATACTGAACCACTATGGAATAACTTCAACTTCTACGTTTATTCATAATTAGGTTTGTATTAAGTGCAACGGCCGGCGCAAGTGATTGCCCCGGCCGTTATCATTCTATTCAAGGCTGTCGTGGATTTCCTTGAAGGTGTTCCTGATGTCCTTGATGTCTCCGATCGTAAGGTAAGCCTTGTAGTGGAGTTCGAAGCCTGGCTTGATGTGGATGCTCCTGATGGGAGCGAAGTAAGAGCATGATCCTGCGGCTGCTCCTCCCGGACCGGCACCGTGGGTGTAGTAGACTGCCGTGTTCGTTCCCGGGGTGTAGAGGCCGATTCCGTAGCTCTTGCCGTTGACGTACGCGCACCACTCTTCCGTCTGGGTGGAAGCCGGGTTCGGGTTGGATATTCCATTGAGGACTGCTGGCTTGAGGCTGGTGAGCTTGTCGTCGGTCCATGGCTTGTCACCATTGTACCTTACGTAGTTGCCGAGGTCCCAGTCGCAGAAGAATGCCGGTACTTCCTGGCTGCGTTTTCCTAAATCCTTGTCTCCGTTGTACTTGAATGTGAAGTCAAGCTCTGCATAGTTCCCTCTCAGGGTGATCAGCTCCGTCATCTCGCAATCCTCGGCTAACTCGCATGGGCCATCCTTGATCGAACGTCCCCACTGCTTCGGTGTCGTCACGACAAGGATTGTGCTGTCGGTCAGCTTCTTGCTCTTGACCTTGGATGCGGTGCCGTCGCTTCCTCCTCCCTGGATTGGATTCCAGCTCCATTCATTCGTGCTCCACCAGTAGGTGTTGCCGTCACCTCCGTAGTAGGACTGCTGGATGAATCTTCCCTCGTCTGCATGGTTGAGCCTGTTGACCTTGTACTTCCTTGTTGAAAAGTGGAAGATTCCACCGCCTCTCTCAAGGTCCACTCCGATCTGGACGTCGTCGTTGGCGATGTAGGCGTAGCGGCTGTCGGTCATGTCCTTCTCACGCCATGGGGTCCTGTTGACCTTATGTGGCTTCGGGGTTACCGGAATTTCCGGCTCATCTGTCTTCGATGTCTTGCTCTCGCATGATGCCATGGCAGCTACGGCCATGACGATGAGCGCTATCGGAATTGCAGTCTTTTTCATGTTTACTTGAGTTTCCGTAAAGATAGCAAATCTTTTTGTCAATTATACTTTGTTTACTGCTTCCAGATGAGCTACGATTGACATTTCTATGTTTTTTTTACTATATTTGAAGTCTATGAATAAGAATTTGAAAACAGCATTTCTCGTTCCGGTTCTGGCTGCCATGGCATTCTGTGGAATCTCTGCCCAGGACAAGGCTGTAGAGTATAGC
>JAGHSC010000107.1 GCA_018066065.1 Candidatus Cryptobacteroides faecihippi | reverse complement strand
GGGCCTCTGTTGGAGTAGCTCCTTCCCTTCTCGACACAGCCTTCTGCGAAGAGGGAGGCGAGGGCGCATGGGGTCTCCTTTGCCGTGTTCCATCCGTCGAGTGCATTGTGGACGTTGCCGACATTCTCGCGGAGCACTTCGGTGAACCTGGAGTAGAGCGCCTCGAAGTCTGGATATTCAGTTACCGCGATGCCGGCTTCGTTGCCTATTGCGTGGTTGAAGACAGGGACCATGTCGCATGGGGCGTAGATGAAGCAGGTCTTTCCGGGGATGATGGTCTCCCAGCAGCCGTCGTTGGTGAATTCCCTGGCTTCCTCGAGAGGGTAG
Organism: Candidatus Cryptobacteroides faecihippi; assembly: GCA_018066065.1. GTDB lineage: Bacteria > Bacteroidota > Bacteroidia > Bacteroidales > UBA932 > Cryptobacteroides > Cryptobacteroides faecihippi. The sequence continues at coordinate 3,629 of JAGHSC010000107.1, read as the reverse complement.
CCGAACTTCGTCATGGCCTCGATGACCTTGTCTTCATTGTAGACCGAGATGATGCCGCCGCCGTAGCGCTGGACCTCGGCGATCCTGCGGAGGAGCTTGTCCGGGGTCCGGGTGCTGATCCTGACTGCGACAGGGTAGTCGCTGATGTGGAGTTCCTCGACGATGTCAAGGATGAGGTAGGTCACTTCGTTGGTGATGTCCTTTCCGTTCCTGTCGATTCCGGAGAGGATGATGTTCTGGTAGAACTGGGCATCTCCGCTTCCGCTCACGTCCGTGGTGATCCAGTCCGTGCCCTTGATCCAGAAGTGGGCAAGCAGCTCGCGGGCTTCGCCAAGGGTGATGGCGCCGCGCCTGAGGTCCTCCCTGAGGTAGCCTCCCAGCATCTGGTCGATCCTGCCGATGCCGGACCAGTTGCCCATGAAGCGGTTGAACTCCCACATCGACCACAGGCACTGGACAGCCTCGCGGAAGTCTGCAGGCTTGTTCTCGGGCACCCTGTGGAGGATGTCGATGGTCTTTCTCAGATGCTCCCTGTCCTCAGGCTTTGCTGAAGGCAGAAGCGCTGCAAGGGCATCGATGTGCCTCTGGTTCCAGATGCCGGCAGCCTCGATGCAGAGGAGCATTCCCTCAAGCACGTCCTTGCCTGTCTCGTCCAGGCCGCCTCTCTCCATGCGCTCCAGGATTTCCTTCCTCAGACCTGAATATCCAAGTTCCATGGCGCGTCCGAAGCCAAGGGTGGTGTGGCTGATGGATCCAGTTTTCCATCCCGGGACGAGATGCCTTGCGGCATCCTTGAGCACTGCAGAACCTGCCAGAAGTTCCTCAGGCAGGACACGCACCGGTGCGTTTGCGGCGAGATTGACAGCCAGCTTTCCGTAGGTGACCTGTGGTCCCTGACCTTCCTGGAAGCATCCTGTGATGTCCCAGTCGACTTCTGTCATTGCATGACCCCATTCGCCTGCCAGGCCTCTCTGAGCAAGGGCTCTTGTCCTTTCGCTCAGCTTCGGCTTGAAGTCTGGGACGAATGTGCTCTTCCAGCTTGGCTTCAGGTCGGCGGATGATGTCTTGGCCGTTGCTGCATCAAGCTTGATTCCGGTTCCAAAGGCCAGTCCGGCTGTGCCGAGGCATGAGATTCGGAGAAACTCCGCGCGTGTCATCTTTGTGCTCATGATCGTATCTTGTGGTTGATTCACCCAAATATAAGTCTTTTTCGCCACAATCACTCATCATGTGGCCACCGTGCTCGGTTGGAGAGGGCTTTTTTTTTATCTTTGTCTCCGCTTTACAAATAATGATTCAAGAAAACATCAAATAACTATGCAGTACTTTATCAAAACTTTCGAGCAGTCCATCAAGGAAAGGTGGAATCAGCCTGCGCTTGACGAATTCAGGACATCAAGCATGACTTATGGCGAGCTCGCCCAGAAGATTGTCTCCAACCACCTCATGTTCGAGGCTGCTGGTCTCAAGAGAGGTGACAAGATCTCCATCAATGCGAAGAGCAGTGTCCAGTGGGCAGAGATCTTCATGTCAGCCGTTTCTGGTGGTTATGTTGCAGTCCAGCTTTTCAACGGCTATACTCCTACCGACACCCAGGCACTCGTACATCACTCCGACAGCCGTCTCCTCTTCACCGAGAAGGCCATCTTCGCCAAGATGGATTTCGAGGCCATGCCTCAGATCCTTGCAGCCATCGACCTCAAGAGCGGTGAGATCCTCGCTTCCAGGGGTGACTTCGCAGAGATCTATGCTTCCAAGGAGGCTCTCTTTGCAGAGAAGTACAAGAATGGATTCTCAGCTGCCGACGTGAATTTCATCGACCGTGACCTTGATGAGGTCTGCGGTATCAACTATACCTCCGGCTCGACCGGCAATCCTAAGGGTGTCGTGCTGACAGTCAGGAATTTCAGTGCCAACGTCGAACTTATCCCGGCCATCTTCCCTTACAAGGCCGGCGAGTCCTACGTCAGTGTACTTCCTTATGCACACATCTTCGGCCTTACCTTCGACATGATCACTCCGCTCTGTCTCGGTATGACTCTCTGCGTGCTTTATGTACCACCGGTACCTGCCAACCTCAAGCCTGCAATGCAGAAGTACAAGCCGGCAGTCTTCTTTGCCGTTCCTCTCATCCTCACCAAGATGATCGAGAACGCCATCGGAGAGTTCATCCACAGCAAGTCCGGACAGGAGAAGCTCAATGACTACGATAACAATCCAGACTTCTGCAACGCCCTCAGGATCATCCTCATGGAGGCTCTTGGCGGAAATGTGAAGGTATTCGTCACCGGTGGTGCCGCAATCCCTGCACACCTCGAGGAACTCATCGCCCTCAAGCTCAAGGCTCCGTTCGTTACCGGCTACGGCATGACCGAGTGCGCTCCTACCATCACTCTCGGCCGCATCGGTCACTACAAGCTCAAGTCATGCGGTGTCCCTGTGACTCCATGGATCGAGCTCAAGGTCGAGTCCCAGGATCCTAGGAACATCCCTGGAGAGGTTCTCGTCAAGGGTGACGTCGTCTTCACCGGCTACTACAAGGCTGACGAGACCACCAAGGCTGTAATGACCGAGGACGGTTGGTTCAAGACCGGCGACATCGGCGTGATCGATGAGGACAATGTGCTCTTCCTCATGGGCCGCAGCAAGAACATGCTTCTTTCAACCAACGGACAGAATGTCTTCCCTGAGGAGATCGAAGTCGTTCTCAACGCCCTTCCTTACGTCGCTGAGTCCCTCATCGTCGAGCGTGACGGACATTTCGTTGCCATCGTGGTCCCTAACCAGGATCTTGCAGCCAACGACAATCTCTCCGCCCAGGCCCTCAAGAGCATCATGGATGCCAACATCAAGGTCCTCAACGAGAAGATCCCTGGATACTCACAGGTCTCAGGCTACGAACTCAGGTTCGAGCCATTCGCAAAGACTCCAAAGGGCAGCATCAAGCGCTTCATGTACGCCTAGCCGCTGTCTCTGAATATGAAAGCGAGGCCGTCATCCCCACGGATGGCGGCCTCGCTGCATCTGCTTCACGCTATTCGACTTCCCTGATGAAGCGGGTGAGCCTTTCATCGGCTGCCTTGTTCAGGCTGCCCAGTTCCTCCAGGTTGACTTTTCCGCCTTTCCTCCAGCGCTTCAGCGCCTTCCTGTACGGAGCGAGGACCTCATCCTCCACGGCCAGCGTCTGCTGGATGTAGCCTGTGCCTTCCTTGTTCGAAAGCATGCTCCAGCGGAAGTACCTTGTCTTGTTCTCCTCGACCTTGTCCATATCCCAGCTGTAGACCTTCTCCTTCAGGAGGTAGCCATGGTGGGCGAGAGGGGAGTGTCCTTCTTCGTCCATCTTCAGCATCGCAGGCAGGCCTTCCTCTCCTCCGACCTCCCAGACCGGCATTGCGACCGTCGTGCCTGGGTAGCCGACAATCGTCCACATTGTCGTGAGCTGCGGATCCTCTCCTGGGCGGACACCCTGGATGACCACGCTGCAGGTTGTCCTGCGACGGACGATGATGTCCTGATCGATTGCCCATTCCCCTGTGTAGGAACGACTTCTGCAGTCTGTCCCGAGTGCAGGGTTGCAGTAGTCCCTGGCCATGTTCCTGAGGATAAAGTCCGGAGTCGCGGCGGTTTTT
>JAGHSC010000131.1 GCA_018066065.1 Candidatus Cryptobacteroides faecihippi | reverse complement strand
TCCATCTGGAATCCCAGGTCACGGTGGCCTGCAAGGAGGTAATGGTAAAGAATCTGGGAGAAATCCACGAACTCGAAACCGGTCCCGTCGGCAGCCGCCTTGCGGCACTTGTCCGAAGGAATCGATGAGATGACCGTCAATCCCTTGACAGCCCTGGTCAGAGCCACGTAGAAAGTGTTGATGTTGTCGATGTACTGGAGGTACATTTCCTTGAAGCATTCCTTGCTGAACAGCGTTGAATCATTCTTCGGCTGCGACAGGTGAACATTGTACACACCGCCGACGACGCCGGAGAGGCTGGTTCCGTCCACATCAGGCCTGGCCCAGTGGCTGCCGCTCTCGAAGAGAGTGTCCTTCTCGGCCTGGGGCACGACGACGTGCTCAAACTCAAGACCTTTCGACTTGTGGATGGTCATCACCCTGACGGAATCCGGATCGGAAGGAGAGCTGATCTTCGGATCGGATTCCATCCACCTGTTCAGGAATGCTTCGATGGTGTTCCCGTTCACTGCGGCATGGTCCTGGACAAAATCCATGAAGGACTGTATGTACTGAGTCTGGGATGCAAACAGGCTTTCATCCTTTGTCTTCACGACCCTCAGGAGGCTTTCACACAGGTCCAGGAGCGAGAGATAGCGTATCTCGCTGAAATCAATTCCCATCTCCGAGGCAAGGTAGGATCCCACCGAGTCTTCGGAATCGCCCACGGAAGAGAGCAGCGAGACGACCTGCCGGACCACTGGGGAAGCCTTCAGATGAAGGGAATCGTCTGAGATCACGGATATTCCGTTCTTCATCAGGAACATGGCAATCTCGGATCCCTGCTGGTTCTTCCTGACAAGGATGGTGATGTCACCGGCCCTTGCCCCAGTCTCCATGACGCGCCTGACAGCATCCAGGACCGCATCAAGCTCGCTGTCGGCGCTGCAGAAAATGGCCTCGACAAAGCCCTCGGAGCCGTCCTTCGACTTTACCAGCTGGCAGGCGTCCGCGTAGATGGACTCCACAGAAAGCCCATCATGCTCCCCGAGCATCGCATCCAGGGCCCGGGCCGAGTAGGCGAAGAATCCGTTGTTGAAGTCGACGATGTTCCGCAGGCTTCGGTAGTTGCTGTCAAGAGTCTCGACGGAGCAGCCGGCAAGTTCATCCTGGACGTCTCCGGCCATCATCTTCCAGTCCGAGCCGCGCCAGCGGTAGATGCTCTGCTTGACATCACCCACGAGCAGGTTCTCATGGTCATTCGAGTTGCTTTCATTGACGAGCGGGCGGAAGTTGTCCCACTGGATACGGGACGTGTCCTGGAACTCGTCGAGCAGGAAATGCTCGTACCGAACGCCCAGTTTCTCGTAGACGAAAGGCGCGTCGGAACCATCGATGATGTTCCTGAGTATCACATTGGAGTCATCGATGCTGATGACATTCTTTTCCTTCAGAAGGCCCTTGAGCTCCCTGAACAAGTCACCGGCAATGCCCAGCTCGTTCAGCTGCTTCTGGATCATGAGGGCGGTGTTGTAGACCCTGAAGTTCCTGTCGAAATGGTCGCAGATGTCACGCAGCAGCGGAAGGAGTTCACTTTCCAGATGGGCAAACCTGCCGACGTCCGATTTGCGGAACCAGCCGGCGAAGTCCTGGCTGCGTTTGCGCACCGCATCGGTAGGAGGCTTTATCTTGTCCTTCGGCTTGATCCCGGCATAGGCAAAGACGGCATTGAAGGAAGACCCGGAGAAATCGGATGGCTCAAGCCCGGCACTGCTGCATCCCTGTGCGAAGGCCTGCACCTTGCAGATGAGATCCTTGCGGAAAGAGGCCACCGCAGCGGAAAGAGCCTTCTTCATGGCAGTGAGGTTCTCCTTCGAATATTCATGGTTCTCGTCCACTCCCCACTTCTCGACCATGGTGCGGTGTTCATCGGATTTCAGGCTGAAGGCAACATCCTTCAGCTTCTTCTCAAGATTGTAGCGATTGCCCTGCTGCAGGTCCTCCATCACGCTCTGCGTCAGCCACTTCAGCAAGGCTGGATCATCCTCCGACAAGGAATCCAGCACCCTGTCCACACTCTCGTCCACCAAAGACTTGGTGTCCAGTTCGACCTGATAGCTCGAGAACTGGCCGATTTCCCTGGAGAAGGCCTTCAGGGTCTGCTGGAAGAAGCGGTCTATCGTGCTGATTGCAAAGGCGCCGTAGTCATGAAGGATGTCGCAGAGAGCCAGGGAAGCCCTCTTCCTCAAGTCCTCCAAGGATCCGGCAATCGGGATGTGCTCTGCCGCATAGGGAGAGGACTCCGTGTCCTTCGACAGGATGTATAGTTCCTTGAGTATCCTGCCCTTCATCTCCTCGGTAGCCTTGTTCGTGAAAGTCACGGCAAGGATGTGGCGGTACGCGCGCCTGTCTTCCTGGCTGAGGAGAAGCCTGATGTATGTCTTTGCGAGATTGAAGGTCTTGCCTGATCCCGCAGATGCTTTCATTATCCTGATCATCGGCCGCAAATCATTCTGAAATCACAATAGGAGCATGTCTTTTCCTCGGTCGTCCTGCGGAACGGAATCTCCAGGGAGACCATCTCGGCCAGCAGCTCACGGAACTTTTTCTCGACCTCTTCCATGAACACCTCGCTGACAGGAATCTCCTTGATCCTGTCCGTGAACAGGTTGGCTGGAGGGTAGATGGCGTTGACAAGGCGATCGCCGTTGAAATCAGGCTGCCTCCTGGCGATGAAGTCGTAGAGGAAGAGCTGGAACGCAATCTTGGGGCGGCCGTCATTCTTCTCGCCGAACAAGTCCTCGACAACCTGCATGGCATTCCCATCGGTGATGGCCATCTCGGAGTCCTCGACCTTTCCAGTCTTGTAGTCCACGATCCTGGTCTCGCCCGGACGCAGGCTGTCCATCCTGTCGATGATTCCCTTGAGATGGAAGCCCTCGAAATCACAGGTGTACTCCCCTTCCAGGGCGAGCATCTCGAATCCCTTCGAACCGGACTTTCCAAGGAGCTCGATGTCGCGCTGGACAGTCTTCATCACATACTCGACAATGACATCCTCGACAACAAGATCCCTACCGGTAACTTCCAGGGAATGAAGTTGTTCCAGGATAAGTTTCCTGACCTTGGCCTTGACTGCAGCCCTGTCGCCGATGACGGACTTAAGGTACTCGGCCGTGACCACCGGCCGGCTGTAGATGGATTCCATCGTCTTGTGGAACACATCTCCCAGCATCCCGGAATCCAGGTCTTCGGAGACCTCGTTCTTCTTTCTCAGGCCCTTGACCGTGTAGTAGTAGAAACGGGCCGGGCAGTCCAGGTAATTCTTTATGGCAGAGGCTGAAAGATTGGCGGAACGGATGCGCGCGACATCCTCTTCGGTCTTCGGGATGTCCCTTGCGGCATTGCCTTCCATCGCTTCGGCCCTGACAAAGCTTCTCTTGAGCTGAAGGCCGAAGTGGTACTCCAGCTGCTTGATGTAGCGGCTTTCCTCGCCGTTCTTCAGGCCTTCCGTCCTGGAATCATAGACAAGCGTCACCTTTTCTGCCCTCTGGATCAGACGGTAGAAGTAGTAGGCCCACACCGCATCCTGATACTCATAGGTCGGAAG
>JAGHSC010000023.1 GCA_018066065.1 Candidatus Cryptobacteroides faecihippi | reverse complement strand
CCATGTAGGCCACCACATTGGAGATTCTGTGAACTCCTCCGACGACGATCAGGAGAAGGAGCACGCCAAGCATGGAAGCAATCACGAATGGTGGTATGCTGAGGGAATCATGCAGCGAGGAAATGATTGTCTGTGCCTGAAGCATGTTCTGGGCGAGTCCGAATGAGAGGACCATGAAGAGGGGGAAGATTGTGGCCATGCACTTCTTGCCGAGACCGTTCTCCATGTAGTAGGCTGGTCCTCCGTAGAATGACTTCTCGCCACGCTTCTTGTAGAGCTGGGCCAAGGTAGCCTCGACGAATGCCGTGGCTCCTCCCAGCAGGGCCATGATCCACATCCAGAAGACTGCTCCTGGACCTCCGACAAACATTGCGGAAGCGACTCCAGCCAGGTTGCCTGTCCCCACGCGTGAGGCCAGCGAGACCGAGAATGCCTTGAAGGACCCTATCTTCTTCTGATCGGGAATCAGTGACTTGTGCAGGTTCTTGTCCTTGCCTAGGATTATCCTTATTCCATCTTTGAGGAAGCGGAACTGGACACCACGCCCGCGCACCGTAAAGAAGATTGCTGCTCCGGCGAGTACTACAGTGATCACGTAGGACCACAGGAAATCGTTGAGAGAGTTGATGAATTCCATGGGGAGGGTATTATACACTACTTGCGTAAATGTACATAATAATCCTCACTTTGGCAAATTGCCCTTCCGTCAAGGCTCTGTCTTACTGTCTGGTTGAGAGGTATTTCTCCAGTCCGGCCATCCTGAGCTTGCATGATGGGCAGTGTCCGCAGCCGTCTCCGGGGATTCCGTTGTAGCAGGTGAGAGTCTTGTATCTCACAAGGTCCAGGACGCCGAGCTCGTCGGACAGGGCCCAGGTCTCTGCCTTGTCGATCCACATCAGCGGAGTGTGGATCACGAACTGCTCCTCCATCGCGAGGTTGAGGGTCACGTTGAGGGACTTGATGAAAGAGTCGCGGCAATCCGGGTAGCCGCTGAAATCAGTCTGCGAAACACCTGTCACCAGATGCCTGATGCCCTTCTCGCGTGCATAGACCGCAGCCACGCTGAGGAAGAACAGATTCCTTCCCGGGACGAATGTGTTGGGGAATGAACCATCCGGCCTTTCCTGGTCCATCTCGATCGAAGTGTCTGTGAGAGAGCTGGTTCCGATCTGGCTTATGAAGGAGACGTCCTGAAGGTGGAAGTCGACCCCGGCTTCCTCGGCGATGGCTCTTGCCATCTCGATTTCCTTTGAGTGCTTCTGCCCGTAGGCGAAGGTGATTGTGTGTACCTTCCTGAATCTCTTCAGTGCCCAGAATAAGCAGGTGGTCGAATCCTGTCCTCCGCTGAACACTACCAGTGCCTCGGAGTCCTTCATCTGCAATGTGTCTGTTCCGTTCATTGTCTAGTCTATTTCGCCGATCTTGAAAGGGTTGTAGGAGAATTCCGTGTCGTCGAACACGTCCGTGCCTTCCTTCTCCTTGATCTTCCTTACCACCAATGTCGTCACCGGAAGTATGATGATCTCGTAGAGTGTCTTGCAGACAACCTGCGTCAGCATGATGACCAGGATGCCCTTGACCGGCATCAGGCCGATGAAGACGATTGGGAAGAAGACGAGAGAATCGATCGATTCTCCGACGATCGTGGAGATGATTGCCCTCCATCCGAAGCCACGTCCCTGGGTGCTGACCTTCATCCTGCTCATCACCCATGCATTTGCGGTCGAGCCAAGGAGAAATGCCATCAGCGAGGCGGCAGTCGTCCTCGGCACGAGACCGAAGAGCATGTTGAAGCTGTCTGCAACAGCCTGGTTATCAGGGTACATAGGGTCCGGAAGGATGGACACGAGTCCACCCATCAGGGCGACGAAGACATTTGCGGCGAAGCCCATCCAGATGACCAGGCGCGCCTTGCGGTAGCCATAGACTTCAGTCAGGAGGTCATTGATGATGTAGGACACGGGGAATATCACGACGCCTCCTGTGAGCTGGAGAGGGAGTCCCCACACACGCCATGTCCTTGGTACGAAGATGTTTGATGCTACAAGGCAGATGCAGAACAGCACTGCCAGCCAGAGGAAGGTTACGGACAGCCCCTGACGTCCGGTTCTTGATTCAGTCATGTCTCTTGTTTTTTAAGTGGTTCCAAGCACACTTGCCACGGACCATCCGTGACTCAGGGGCAAAGGTAGCAAAAAAAATCTTATCTGCGCTGCCTGAGGATCTTTATGTCGGCGCAGACTGGCAGAAGGTCGGATGCCACCTTGACGTCTCCGGTCGAGAACTCCGTCATCACTGCGGAACCCTTGACCTTGTACCTCGCACCGTTGTCGAGCACGAGGATGTAGTCGATGCATTTCCTCGCACCGTCGGCAGGGAAGCTTGGATCAGTGGCAGAGATGACCTTCCAGTCCTTCCTGAGCTCGTCCAGGACCTTGCTGTCCGGAGTCGAGTTCATGTCTCCCGCAAGGATGACCACCTTCCCGCTGTTTGAATATTCAGACTTCATGCCCTCGGTGATCCTCTTCGCCTGTTCTACCATGGAGGGAATGTGGGTGTAGTCGAGATGCGTGGCCGCGAGCACGTAGGAGTCTGTCTCTACGACGCAGCAAGCCCTTGGCTCAGAGCCGTTTCCCTTCGGCAGGGCAATTGTCCTTGAAGAGATGATCCTCGCCGGTGTGGCTATCCCCACTCCGTAGGCTCCGCCCTTGTAGGCCATCGCGCGGCTGAACTTCTGGCCCCAGCCTCCCATCTCGGCGGCGAAGGCTGCGCACTGGTCGGTGTTGTGCCTTCCGTTGCAGCTGTCCAGCTCGTTGAGGCAGACTGCGTCGGCCTGGACCTCCTTCATCATGGCGGCGATCATCGGAGTGCTGTTCTCAAGCTCCTTGGCGAAGGCTCCGATGTTGTACTGGACGATCCTGGTCGTTCCGCGGGCCTTCCTGTAAGGGTTTCGTGCATTGCATGGGACGGCCGCAAGGAACGCGGCTGCCAGGATAATTGCGATGGATGTCTTCTTCATCAGTCCTCGAATCTTTTTACGCGGAGATGGCAGTAAGGCTCTCCGCCGG
>JAGHSC010000018.1 GCA_018066065.1 Candidatus Cryptobacteroides faecihippi | reverse complement strand
TAGTAATACTTGTCTTCTGCAGCATCCTGCTGGTGCTTCTTGATGCCGCAGTGTCCGGAATCCTTTCCCTGACTCTTGGCATTCTGTTCAGGACTGCTTTCCGCTGGGGGCTTCTGTCGCTGATGGTTCCCCCGCTGGCGATGGCCTATGGTGGGCTCGTCGAGAGAAACCTTGCCAAGGTGCACCGTGTCGAGCTTTCGTTCGCCGGTCTGCCCGAGGCCTTCGATGGCTACCGCATTGTCCAGCTTTCGGACATTCATCTGCGCTCGTTTATCGGGCGTGAGCGTGTCCTTGGAAAGATGGTGGAAAAGATCGATGGACTTGACCCGGACCTGATCGCATCCACGGGCGATGTCATCACGCTGGACTCCGGCGAGCTCAGAAAGACTTCTTCCGTGCTCTCTGGGCTGAAGGCCCGTGATGGTGTGGTTTCCGTGCTTGGCAACCATGACTATGGCCTCTACATGGATGAGAGCCAGGCTCCGACTTCGAAGGCCGAGTGTGCCGCGGATGTCGTGCGCCTCGAGCGGGAGATGGGGTGGAAAGTCCTTCTGGATGAGAGCCTTGTCCTCTCCAAGGGGGCCGTCTCTTCCGAGGCTGCAGACAGCATTGCCATCGTCGGTGTCGAGTACACCTCTCCTTCGCCTCATTTCCGCAGCTGCGGCAACCTGGGGAAGGCTGCCGCCGGAACCGAGGGAATGTTCAGAATCCTTCTGAGCCATGATCCGATGCACTGGGACATGGAGGTTGTGGGACAGGATTATCCTCTGACTCTTTCCGGTCACACTCATTCGTCTCAGTTTTCCCTTCTTGGCTGGAGCCCAAGCCGTTACATGTTCAAGCGCTACCGTGGTCCCTATGAGGCAGGGGAGCAGGTTCTCTACGTCAATGTCGGCCTTGGGGAGACTCTCTTCCCTGTCAGGATCGGCACCCGTCCGGAAATAACCCTCATAACTCTCCGAAGGAAATGAAAGCAGTAGTTCGGATTCTCATCCTCATTGCCATTGCGATGGCTTTGCCCTGCCAGAAGGCTTCTGCGCAGAAGGTCTGTTCGGTCCAGTATCCGAACCAGGCAGACGTCAAGGTGTATGTCGTGAAGTACGAAAACCAGGCAGACCTGAAGGTCTACAAGGTGAAGTACGAGAACCAGGCTGGGAAGAATGATGGCAGATGGTTCTTCGTGAACTATGTGAACCAGGCGCGGAAGAAGGTGTATTTCGTTGACTACGAGAACCAGGCGGACTTGAAGGTCTTCTTTGTCAAGTACGAGAACCAGGCTGGGTGGAGAAACAAGGCCGAGCAGCATCTGATGTACTGATTGCCTGGGTGGGTTCGCCTGCTAGCGGGCCTTTACCCACAGGTCGCCTGACTCGTCTGTCCGGTGCTCCTCAAGGTAGAGCCCGTAATATTCAGATGCCTCGTCGTCGAGGAAGATGACCTTTGTGTCAGGCGGGCACTGGCTCAGCTCTTCCATCACGAGGTCGGCAGTGTAGTCTGCAAGTTCTTCTATTTCATTTGATTCCAGGATCAGGCATCCTTCGTCGTCCGTGTAGATTGCGTTGATCGTGAAGTTGATGGTCCCGCTTTCGAGGTGGAATGTGGCCGCCGGATTTACGGTCTTCAGGAGGTCGTTGAGGTCGCAGGCTCTTACTGGCCTGAGCTCCGGGGAGTGCCTGTCGTAGGTGCCTCCGTCCTTGATGTTGTAGAGGTCTCCATTCCCGTTCTTGTCGATGGTGACAAAGTAGATGGTCTTCCCTGGATCGAAGGAGGAGACGGCCTCTGCTATCTCGCTGGCTGATAGGTGCTTCCTAGCTCGCTCATCGGATTCCAGGCAGATGTCCCCGTCGTCGTCCAGGTAGATTCCGGTTATGGCGAACGGTGCTTCTGCGCGCCGTCCGGCATCGAACAGGAAGTCGCTTTCGCCCTCCTTGCCCGCCATCTGCAGGCGCAGAAATATGTTTGTGAGATCTGCTGCTGTCATGGTGTGCGCTGTCGCCAGCCTTCTTTTCGGTGCGAAGTTAGTGATTATGACTGGAACTTCCTTATCTTTGCGCAAAGCGACAGACATCATGAGACTAGTCAAGACAGATGAGATATCAATCCTTGCCGAGCTTGAGAGCAAGGTCCTGACCGAGAACCTCTCACTCCTTTCATGCAGCACTCCACTCTTTCGCTGCCCCGGAGTGATGGTGACTGATGACGTTGAGGAAGAGTTCATCCCTTCCGGCAGCCAGGACGTAATCGTCGAGACTGAATATGCCCAGGAGCTCAGCTGGCTGCTTCTGGCAATCCGTGACGGTCTCTCGGACACGATGACGAACTACTCCAGGAGTGAGTTCTTCTCCATCCTTGCCGAGTCCGCTTCCGCCGCCCTGTCCCGTTCCGGCGACAGGACTGCGATGCTGCTCGCTGTCCTCTTCGATGCATCCCTGATGGTTGCCCGCTCCCGCCAGCAGCGCAGCGACGTCCTCCGCGACGAAGTCCTGTCCTGTGCCGCCAGCCTCTCCGACCTGGCCGAAAAGATCTAGCCCCCTTCCCGGTCCTTCCCGACCCCTTCCGTGCGCAGAAACGGCTGTTTCACGCACCGGATCTGGCCATTTGAGGAATGGTAGTCGAAATGCAGAGATCTGGCGACGTCCATCAGCTGAGCTTTAGTCAAGTCCTTGACACGATTGGCATTGTAGGCATCGCGGAACATTGCCATCCCTGTGGGAACAGCGCACCATTCAATGGGTAAGACATGGCCATTCTCCATCCTCCTGGGGCGACAGCACCTCCCTTATGCTTTCTGCGAGGGTGTCGGTGAAGACTTTCAGGCCTCTGTCGTTCAGATGGAGCGCATTGGCGAAGTAGGTCGTGTCGTGGCAGATGTCCATTTTCGAGAAGTCAAGGAAAGGAATGCCATGCTCCTGGGCGAAGCCTTCGTAGAATCTCATCATGCCGTCTGTGTTGAGCGCATTCTCCAGCATGTAGTCGACAATCGGAGCATGGACGAGGATGACCTTTATCCCATCTTCCTGTGCCTTGGTGATGTAGTCGATGAAGGTGATCAGGCTGCGCTCAGTGATGTTGAACCTGTGGCGCTGCGTGCGTGGGTATTCGAGAGGGTCCCAGTCTTCCCAGAGAGGACCCTTTGGCGGACGCGTGTTGTGCTTCTTGCCTTTCCTGAGCCCTGACCTGAAAAGGTTCATCTCGTAGCGGTAGAACGGCAGGAACCTTTCTTCCATTGTGAAAGGCTCCTCCCTGAGCTCGGACCTGACCTCAGGATCCCATAGGAACGGGAAGAACTGCCTCTTGTCGAAGCCGACCTCGTACTGGAGTGTGTACATGTCCACATTCTGTATGATAATCTTCGGCTTGCTGTTGTGCTTCAGGTACAGATTGTACACGTGGATCTGCCGGTTGAAGGCAAACCCGTCCCTTCCGATGCTGTAGCTCCTTGTCTGGAGAGTGCTGTCAAGGATGTCGGTCTTGACCAGTCTCATCCTGGAATTGCTGACCACCAGCGCATCGGCATCTATGCCTCCCGCGAGCATCTCTGACCAGAATTGGTACTTGATGTTGGAGGACACCTGGCATCTCTTCGAGTAAAGGTAGTCCATGGCAGCCAGCAGGATGTAGACTGCCACAGCGAAGACAAATGTCTTGATGATGAACTTCTTCATGGCCTAGAACTGGAAATAGATGAACTGCGACGGGTCTGAATCGGCGCAAAGCAGTATCGTGAATATGAGGAATGCGTAGATGCACATGCGCAGGAACCCTGACCTTAGTTCGGAGAGATCCAATCCATGCTCCTTCTTCCTGTCGACCCATTCCACGAGCAGCATGAGCCCGATGGAAAGAACGATGATGCCCTGGAACTCGATGAACTTGGTTGACTCGGCGTCGCCCACCAGGCGGAACATTCTGGAAAAGTATTTCCCGGCCTGGGTCAGCGTCGGCGCCCTGAAGATCACGAATCCCAGTACCACCGTCACGAATGTCAATCCCATCTGAAGGATCTCCCTTGGGTTCGGGAGCAGCTTCCCCTCTGCGACGGTGTCTGTGAACCGCCGGTTCTTTCCTGTCAGGATGAGCGGCAGGAACAGCAAGGCGTTCCATGCACCCCAGCCGATGAACGTCCAGTTGGCTCCATGCCAGAATCCGCTCAGCAGGAAGATGATGAAGGTGTTGCGTATGACCTTTGCCCTGGAGCATCGGCTGCCTCCCAGCGGGATGTAGACGTAGTCACGGAACCATGTGGTCAGCGAGATGTGCCATCTTCTCCAGAACTCAGCGATGTCGCGGCTGAAGAACGGCACGTTGAAGTTGCGCATCAGCTTGATGCCGAACAGCTTGGATGTGCCGATGGCGATGTCTGAGTAGCCTGAGAAGTCCCCGTAGATCTGGATGGTGAACAGGATGGCTGCAAGGGCAAGGGTCGCACTTGGATATTCCTGATGGCTGGTGAAGACCTCGTTGACGATCTTTGCGCAGGTGTCTGCCACGGCGACCTTCTTGAAGAGTCCCCAGAGGATCTGCTTCATGCCGTCGGTGGCGGCTGCGGTGTCAAAGGTCCTCTTCTTCTGAAACTGCGGGAGCAGGTTGGTGGCTCTCTCGATCGGTCCTGCCACGAGCTGTGGGAAGAAGCTGACGTAGGCGAAGAATGCGATGATGTCGTGTGTCGGCTCCAGCTTCTCTCTCTTCACGTCGATCGTATAGCTCAGGGCCTGGAAGGTGTAGAAGCTGATTCCCACAGGCAGGATGACGTTCAGCAGCAGCCCGTCAGTGCTGATTGCCGGGCACATCTTTGCGAACGAGGAGATGAAGAAATCGTAATACTTGAATACTCCCAGAATCGCGAGATTGAGGGTGATGTTCGCTGCGCTGATGGCATTGACGGCCTTTGGGTTGCTGCGGTTCCTTTCGATCAGGATTCCGCTGGCCCAGCTGCAGAGGGATGTGAATGCGATCAGCACCAGGAATCTCCAGTCCCACCTTCCGTAGAAAAGGTATGAGGCGAAGACGATGAACAGGTTCTGGAGCTTCAGGGACCTGTTTGTCACGAACCAATAGATCACGAAGACTATCGGGAGGAATATCGCGAATTCTAGGGAGTTGAAAATCATGGATTCAAATATAGCAATTCTGCGGCAACTTTCGATGGGGCCGGCTACTGAAGCTGTCCCGGGAGGACGAGTTTCAGCTTGGCCGGGAATGTGGATTCAAATCTTTCAAACCCTTCCGGGTCATCAAAGGCTGCGTAGTAGCCTTTCGGCGTGTGGTATGTTCCTTCGATTCCTGCGAGGTAGCCATCCTTCAACTCCAGGCCGAGGAAGTATGGTACTTCACTTTCACGAGGCTCCGCATGATAGTGGATGTGGAGGCGTGATGCCAGTGTGAATCCGGCGTGCTTGTAGAAGTCGATGTTGCCTTCCATGAAAACTGCGCCATGCCCCATCTCCCTGGCTGCGGAGAGCGCGTGTCTCAGCAGGGCAATCCCATACCCCTTGCGTTTCTGGTCCGGGGAAACGCTGATTGGGCCAAATGTCAGGATCGGAATGCTGCGGCCGTCGTCTGAGATGATTTCCGCCTTGGAGAACATCACATGGCCGATGATGGTGCCGTCGACCTCCATCACGAAGTCAAGCTCGGGGATGAAGTCGGGATTGCTGCGGTAGCGGTGAAGTACGTAATGCTCGGTGCAGCCGGGCTGGTAGACATTCCAGAATGCTTCTCTGGTAAGGTTTTCTACTGTTCTGTAGTCTGATTCGCACTCGAGGCGAATGGTGAAGTTGCTGTTCATGACTGTTTGGATATTGTTTGATGATACATGTAAATGACACATGCCCACACTTGACTGTCAAGGTGAGCTGCAATGGTTCCTGCATCCTTGCCGGTTATTCCCGGCAGTAGATGCTAGAGGACAATATCCAAATTGAGATAAAGATTAAACATCCAAAAGTTTTACGTCCGCAAATATAATTATTTTTTATTGTTGTGCACTCTTGACTCGTACCTTACGTCATGTATTATCTTTGCACCCGAAAACATTCCAGGCGCCATGGAAAAGACAAAGTATAAAATCGGAGAATTCAGCAAGTTGGCACGAGTCACTGTGCGTACGCTCAGACACTACGAGGATATTGGACTCCCCAAGCCGGATATCGTGGACATGTGTTCATCATCCAGCTCAAGGATCTGGGGTTCACGCATCCTTCCACGAGTGCGATCGAGAGCAAGATCAAGGATTGCGAGCATCAGCTGGCAGATCTGCGCCGGCGCCATGTCCAACTTCAGGGAATCCTCTCGGCGAACGATATAGCGTTGAAAACATTGCAGCTTACCGTAACTGCGCTACGTGCAGTGCGAATTCCTAGCTGGATGCACCTCACGCGTTGTTGTTGCTTCCGTCCGGTGCAAGATGGGTGCAATTTGCACTGCTCATGACTAGCGATGACGCCCAGGCGGAGGCGCTTGCTTTATTCCTATGCTGCCGCTCGGGAGTATTCCGTGCGTGAAAGTGGCTTTCCCGCGCACGCAAGGCACATAGGCAGGTACTGAGCGAAGCGACAGAGGGTTGACAATTATCGAACCTTTCTGGAGGTTTTTCCAACTTTGGCGATGGTGTTGGGTTGGTTGCCATAAACTGAATCAATATTGTCAGACAAAAGCCGTTTGGTCGTATCTATTGTAGGGGAATATCCTTTCACTGTCCCATAGGCACAATACTCGAGTCCCAATTGGTGAATTGCGTCAAGTATCTCGGCCTCTCTTGCCGCCGAAGGTTTCTTGAAACCATTGATGTAGTTCCGTAACAGGGT
>JAGHSC010000112.1 GCA_018066065.1 Candidatus Cryptobacteroides faecihippi | reverse complement strand
ATGGGTCATCAGCCAGAACCCGAACATGATGGCAATCAACTCTGCAGTAGAGGGCGACCTCACCGGTCAGATCTGCGCTGCCTCCATAGGAACCAGGATCTTCTCCGGTACCGGCGGCCAGCTCGACTTCGTCAAGGTTGCAACCATGTCAGAAGGCGGTGTCTCCATGACAGCCTTCGCCTCAAGGACAGCCAAGGGCAAGTCGAAGATCGTTCCTATGCTCAATCCTGGTGCAGGTGTCGTCACACCTCGCTCCGACGCCCACTGGATCGTCACCGAGTACGGTGCTGTCGACCTTTGGGGCAAGTCACTGCAAGAAAGGGCGAAGCTTCTCATAAGCATCGCCCATCCTGATGACCGCGAGATGCTTGACCAGGCTGCCTTCGAGCGCTTCGGCCCTCACTGGCACGTGGTCAAGATCTGACCGAACTAAAGATTTTCAGCGAAATGTCCAGGGCAGACACCGACGGTGAAGGTTGTCTGCCCTTTTCCGTCCTTGGCGAACCTGTGGAGCAAGCCCCTGTTGACATAGTTGCCTGCATCGGTCACGAAGACCTCACCGTCGGATGCGATGCAGATTCCGTAAGGGGCCCCCATCTTCTTGACAGCCTCGGTGATGGCATCGTTGGCGGAACCGCCTTCAGGAGCGAGCCCGTCCGTGACCACAGGAGTGCCTGAAGCCATGTCGATCTTCTTGAATGAATATTCATACGCGTAGGTGGCGTAGCTGAAGCTGGACCCGATGGAGTAGAAGGCTCCCTCGTACTGGGACGCATAGGTGGCAGGGAAGTCGAAGGTGGCCACTACCTCCTCCTTCTCGCAGTCGAAGACAAGCGAGGCGGCAGGGTTCGACATGTAGTCGCCAGCAGCGTTGACAAGGATGTAGCGAGGGTACCTTGCGTTCTGGACGAAGGCGCCGTAGAGGTTGATCTTGCCTGTCTTGACCCTCTTTGTCTCAGTCATGGACGCGGCATCGATCACGGAGATTGTCTCCTCGTAGTCATGTCCTCCCATGTAGGAGTATCCACCGGAATTGGCGACGAAAAGCTTCCCGTCGTACCAGGCAATCCCTTCAGGCTCGTAGCCTACATTGACCTTGGCTACAACGCTGAAGTCCTCGAGACTGATCTTGGCCACGTAGCCGTTGTCGGCGTAGGAAGTCGCGTAGAGGTACTCTCCCTCTGAATCCACGGCAAGCTTTCTGACATTCGCAACTGCCTCTGTCTGAGCTACTGCCTTGCCGTCATGGCTGCAGAACTGTATGATGTTGGATGCATTGACTGCAATGATGATGTAGTCTTCCGTGAGGAGGATGTCGTTGCCGGTGTCTCCAAGCTTGCTTCCGTTGACGGTAGAGAACCAGGAATCGGTCACCTCGCCGCTGGCGGCATCATAGTAGGAAAGGGAGGCGTTGTTGGCACCGTAGCCACCCTCGCTGAGAATGTACATGCGGGTGAAGACGCCCTTCTGCACCACATTCATTGAAGCGACCGGCTGCTCCTCTCCGCGGACGAGGATTGCCACTGCACCTTCCCTGCGCGCGCCTGTGTTCTCCAGAACCCTGAATGTCCTTGAATATTCCTTCACGGCCTTGGTCTGCACCGGGGTGATCCAGTCTGGTGCGGCGAACTCGCATTCCATGTTTGCGGAGTAGGAAAGGCTCAGCTCTCCACCCTCGACAGGGAATGCCCTGGTCCAGAGTGTCGCATTGAAGGAAGCATCCTCGAACTTAAGCTTCCATGCCTTTGTGTTGGTGTTGGCTCCTGCCGAAGCATTGTCCACCACGGTGAGGGCGATGGTGCCTGAGGCTGCCTTTTCGTCAGAGACGCTGCGCCTGATGGTGACCGCTCCGGCATTGCCGGACACTTCGGAGACCTCGATGTCCCATGCTGCGGGACCGCAGGCGATGACGACAGGATCGAGTGCGTCCTTGACCGTGAAGCTGGCAACTGCCTTGTCAGCATCGACCTCGCATCCCGTAACCTGGATCTCGATGACCTTCGGCGAACGAGGAAGGGCCAGCTCCCCGCCTTCCGAGAGGACGAAGACCACATATTCCCCGGAAATCCTTACACCCTTGATGCCATCGATGCCGTCCACGATCGAGACGCCGTCCTTTCCGTCCTGCCCATCCTGGCCGTTGAGGCCGTCCTGCCCATGCTTGAGGAGCATTGTCTCGCCGTTTGACAGGGTGAGGATGTAGCCTTTTGCCGAAGTCTCGACCTTCGAGACATAGACCTGTGCCTTGACGTATTTTTCAAGCTGGTCAAGTGATGTGAGGATGGTGCTGACCTGATCTTCGAGGGTGTCCACCCTTGTCTCCAGGTCTGCGAGGCATGAGGTCGCTCCTGCGAGCAGCATGCCTGCGATGATGAATCTTAAAGCTCTTTTCATTATGAAATGTTGTTTTGTGTTGTCTTGTCAGAATTTCAATGTCAGTCTCGTGAGGAAGTTCCTGCCAGGCATGGGGTATCTCGAGACTACCTCGTACCTCTGCCCGAGGATGTTGTTCAGGTCGATCCCGGCTTCCATCATCACCCCTTTCCCGAGGCTGAAGGACCTTGCCGCGCTCAGGTCCGCCGTCATCCACGGGTCGAGACGGTTCTCGGGTACGTTGTCGGATGCCCTGTACCTGGCTCCCGTGTAGAGGAACGACGCGTTGAGGTTCCATGGCCCCTTCCCGGCCCCGATGACGGCCGAGCCTGAATGCCACGGAGTGTAGGGAATCTGCCCGTTGAAGCTTATCGCCTCAGGATCAGTCCTTTCCCTTGATTCTTCGTAGGAATATGAAATCAGGGTGCTGACGGTGAATCCAGCCACCCTTGATGCTGTGGTCCAGCTGGCATTGATGCCTTGCCCCTTGACTCTCCCGTAGTTCATCATGGTCCAGCGGAACTGGCTTGCCACCGGCATCGCAACGATCTTGTCTGTCACGTCGCTGAGGAACGCATCCACCGATACCTTGGTCGAGAATGCCTCCGACCTCAAAGGCTGGATGTCCAGCCCAACGTCCTTCTGCCGTGCCCATTCCGGTTTCAGGTGTGCGTTGCCGACCAATGTATAATAGAGGTCATTGAGGGTCGGTGCCCTGAATACGGGCTTGTAGAAGGATCTGATGGTCAGGATGTTGCTCCTGTCGTGCCACGATGCGGCGACCGATGGGCAGACTCTTGACAGTGGCTCCGGGGAACCCTTGGTGATGTCCTGCACCCTGGTCCAGAGCATGGATGCCTGCATCGAGAATCCTCCGCGGGTCACCGTGACTGCACCGGCTGCCTTTGAATCGAAGCGCTGGACATAGTTGAAGTATCTTACGTCGCATGTCAGGTCGGACCAGCGCTGGTCGTACGAGATGTTGAATGAGATCCAGTCAGCCGGGTACCATGCAATTGCAGCCGACCCGTAGAGATCCTTCTGGTGATAGTGGTTGTGGATGAAAGGTGCTGCGGCATTCGTGGATGGGTCGGAAAGGTAGGCCAGGTTGTCGTACGTTCCCTTTGCGTTGACCAGGAATGCGAACTTTCTGAATGCCTTCCGGTACGAAGACTGGAGGAAGAAATTGTCGTCCCACTGCCGGTCCGTGGCTGCATACTGGTCCGAGAGCCTTCTGATCACAGGTCCCGGGAGGCCTCGCTCCGAGGTGTAGCCGTAGGCGTGGACCTGAAGGTCTCCACCCCATGGATGCGCCCATAGGCCGAGCTCGGCCCTGGTGGTACGCACGTCTCCGTTCAGCCTCCTGCCGGTGGTGTCTTCCTTGTCGCTTTTCAGATGGAACCGGTAGTCTCCGTCTGTCTGCAGGTACATTGCTTCCGCACTCATCAGGACTTTCCCGAACCTTCTTTCGTAACGTACCATGGGTGAGATGGTTCCGAAGGAGCCTGCCTTCAGCCTTGCTGTGAATCTGTCCCTGCGCCCTTCGAGGACGGGGACTCTTGTCTTGAGGTAGACGGTCGAGCCGGAAGCATATTCAGAGGCGGACTGGAGAGTCTCGGATTTCTGGGCATTGTAGAGGGAGACCGCTTCCATGTTGTCGAGCGAGTACCGTCCCAGGTCCACCTGGCCGTTCTGTGCGTTGGTTATCCTGATGCCGTCGTAGAAGATGCCCACATGCTGGGCTCCGAGCGAGCGGACATTGACGGTCTTCAGGCCTCCGACTCCGCCGTAGTCCTTGACCTGGACTCCTGAGAAGTAGCGCAGGGCGTCGGCAACGCTCTGTGATGAAAGCGTTTCCAGCAGCTTGCCGTCGAGTGTTCTGGAAGGGGTGATGGTCCGGGAGTGGAAGGCTGTGACCGAGGAGGTCCTGATTGAGTCGGTGGCATCGCCGTGATCCGCATCGCCGGCGGTGATGCGTTCCTGCGCCGAGACGCAATGACATAGTGCTCCCATGAGTAGGAGCAAGGATGTTAGGATACCTTTGTTCACGATATAGACTCCTGTTGTCCCGCAGTTGTTCTCTTATCATCGTTCCGGCAGGCCTTCTGGCTTATCCTCGTCGAGGACTTACAGCAGCGGGTACTGTCACGGATTCTCACCGTGTTTCCCTGTTGGTCTGGACGCTGGTCCAGAGTCCGGAACTTTGTTTCGGATGCAAAATTATGAAATAGTTTCTAACTTTGCATCCTATTCATAAAAACAAAAGACAATGGACAAGCTTTCATACGCTCTCGGAATGAGCATCGCATCAAGCCTGGCTCAGTCAGGTGTCACTGAACTCAACGTCGAAGATTTCGGCGCAGCCATCAAGGCAAGCCTTGCAGGCGAGATGCCTGCCCTCGATTTCGAGGAGGCTGGACAGCTTCTCGACAACTTCTTCAAGGAAATGCAGGAGAAGCAGGCCGCCGAGGCTGCCAATCTCGGTGAGGCAAGGAAGAAGGAAGGCGAGGAGTTCCTTGCAGAGAATGCAAAGAAGGAAGGCGTCGTGGTTCTCCCTAGCGGACTTCAGTACAAGGTCGTCAAGGAGGGAAGTGACCGCATGGCCGGAAAGACCGACACGGTCAGGTGCCACTATGAGGGACGTTTCATCAACGGTCAGATCTTCGACAGCTCCTACAAGAGGGGAGTACCAGCCGAGTTCGGTGTCAACCAGGTGATCAAGGGTTGGACCGAGGCTCTCCAGCTCATGGGTGAAGGCGCCGAGTGGGAGCTTTACATCCCTTACAACCTTGCCTATGGTGAGGCTGGGGCACACGGCTCCATCCCTCCATATTCAGCCCTCATCTTCAAGGTAGAGGTCATCAAGGTCCTTTAATCCGGGTCCATGGACACCGTCAAGGCGATAGAGATATTCGCCCTGGTGACGGGTATCCCTTACATCATCCTGGAGGTCATGCAGAAGAACTCGATGTGGTACTTCGGCATTGCTTCCGGGATTGGTTGTGCAGTCTCCTTCGCCATCCAGGGCCTCTGGGCTTCGATGGGGCTCAACATCTACTATGTCTTCATGTCCCTGTGGGGGCTGTACCAGTGGAAGAAGTATTCTGATTCGCTTGCCATGGAGAGCGCTTCCTCATCGGCTGTCCACTTGAGCAGGCTGACGCCCGGGATCATTGCCTGGAGTGCCGCCGTCTTCCTGGCCGGGCTTGCCGGCCTGATTGCGCTGCTCTCCTTCCTTAATGACACCGAGACTGTATGGGATGCGGTGGTCGCTATGATGAGCATCGTCGGAACCTACTGGCTTGCAAAGGCTTACCTTCCTCATTGGATCATCTGGATCGTCTCGGACCTCCTGCTCATCGTGCTTTGTGCGATGACAGGCATGTTCTGGATGTCGCTTCTCTACCTGGCATACACCATCTCGTCAGTGGTCGGACTTGTCCACTGGCGCAGGAATGGTGTCTATGTTGCCTGAGTGAGGCTGGAAATATGCTATCTGATGTGGAGGGCTTCCAGAAGGACGCTCTCCATTATCTTGTACCCCTCGAGGTTCGGATGGACTGAGTCCTTTGAGTACTTTGCGTCGGTCGCGCCCTTGTCGTTGCAGAGGGCAGCGGCATAGTCGGCAAACCTGATGTGGTTCTTCGCTGCGTAATCCTTGATGGCGGCATTGAGCCATGTGGACTGCTCGAGGACGTCCTTTATCTCCGGTCTCCAGCTGAACCTGTCTGCGGGTGTGGTGGAGCAGAGGATGACCTTGATCTTGTTCTGCTTGGCGATCTGGCACATCGAGATGATGTTTCCAAGGGCGTTCTCCTTGCTGGAGAATCCGTTGTTGAGGGCGATGTCATTGATTCCGGCGAGGATCACGACGTACTTCGGATGGAGGTCGACGACGTCCCTCTGGAACCTTGCAAGCATGTGCGAGGTGCACTGGCCGCTGATGCCCCTGCCGACGAGGTTGTGCTCTTCGAAGAATGCCTTGTCGGAAGGATACCATCCGTCAGTGATGGAATCACCCATAAGTACCGCAAGTGGCTTCTTTGCGCCATTTGCCTGTGCTTCAAGTATTTCCTTGTTGCTTTTGGCGTATCTGGCATAGTTCGGCCATTCCTTTTCCTGTGCATTCAGCGAAATGGCCATCATTGTGAGCAGCATCGCTGCGGTGAGAAGAATCTTTTTCATGCCTGGTTATCTTGTTTACCTCAAATATAGCAATAAAAACTATTTGTACTATCTTTGCGTGAGTGTTTTTGATTTCCCCAAAGAACGATGCCATTCTCTGAGAGATACCCATCCAGACTTCTCGAGGACGCAGTCCAGGCAATCGGCTCCCTTCCGGGAGTCGGCAAGAGGAGCGCCCTGAGGCTTGCCCTGCATCTGCTCAGGCAGCCGCAGGAGAATGTCCATCATTTCGCAGACTCCATCGTCAGGCTCAGGGATGAGGTCCGCTACTGCAAGGAATGTTCGATGATCTCCGACGAGGAGACATGCTCGATCTGCTCCGACCGCTCGCGTGACTTCAGGACAATCTGTGTCGTGGAAAGCGTGAGGGACGTGATGAGCATCGAGAACACCGGACAGTACCATGGCGTCTACCATGTGCTCGGAGGCATCATCTCACCTATCAATGGAGTCGGCCCGGGCGACATCACGGTCTCGCGCCTTGTGAGCAGGGTAGGGACCCTTGCGGCATCTGGAAATGCATCGGACGTGGAAGTCATCCTTGCCTTGAGCGGAGATGTCGAGGGTGAGACCACCTCGTTCTACATCTACCGCCAGATCTCATCATTCGGAGTCAAGGTCTCTTCCCTTGCGAGAGGACTCGGCTTCGGCGATGACCTTGAATATGCGGATGAACTCACCCTTGGCCGCTCAATCACCAACAGACAGATATTCAAGCCATGATGATCCTTGGTGCAATACTGCTTGCAATCTCCCTCTGCGCGGACTGCTTTGCAGTCTCGACGTGTTCCAGCGTGACCCTTGACAGCATCAGCTGGCGGAAGGTGGCCCCGATCGCCATTGCGTTCGGTGTCATCCAGTCCCTGCTCATGCTTGTGGGCTGGGCCTTCGCCGATCTCTTTGTCGGCTATGTCGAGAAGGTGGCGGACGTGATCGGCTTCCTCCTGCTTCTCTATGTGGGCGGCAGCATGATCGTCGAGGCTTTTTCCGACGAAAGCGAGGTAAGGGACCTGAACGGGCTCCGGAATGTGATCGTCGGCGGGGTTGCCACAAGCATCGATGCGTTTGCCGTCGGCATCAGCCTCTCGATGGGAAAGACTCCGCATGCCGAGGTCGCAGCAGACATCGTCGCCGTCCTGTTCGTCACCATTCTCTCTGTCATCGCGGGCATGTTCTGGGGACAGAGGGTCGGCCGCCGCTTCGGAAGGGTCGCTGAGGTGATGGGCGGCGCAGTGCTGATATTCATTGGCTTGAACATCCTTTTTGACTTCATTTAGCGTTCATCTTCTTGTTTTTAGGAAA
This sequence comes from Candidatus Cryptobacteroides faecihippi, assembly GCA_018066065.1. GTDB lineage: Bacteria > Bacteroidota > Bacteroidia > Bacteroidales > UBA932 > Cryptobacteroides > Cryptobacteroides faecihippi. The sequence continues at coordinate 1,953 of JAGHSC010000112.1, read as the reverse complement.
AATCTGCCTATTTTTGCCGGACTGACTTCTCCGTAATGTCAGCGGTTTGATGTATAACCCTGAGGATCAATGGGTCCCGGCAAAAATGGAAGAATATGATTGCGATCTTCTACAGACAGAAAGACAAGCTGTTGGTAGCACAGTCAGAAACGGAGCTTTCCAGAATCAAAAGGGCAGATGTCCTCTGGATCGATCTTCTTTCTCCTACCAGTGATGAAAAGCATACAGTCGATGATTTCCTCGGTGAAGAGATCCAGAGCCGTGCGCAGGCCGAGGAGATCGAGAGTTCTTCCCGCTTTTCGGAGACTGAGAATGCCATCTTTGCCAACACCAACTTCCTCATGCCAGGCCCTGACGGGTATTCGATGGAGGCTGTCTCCTTCATCTTTGTCGGCGGCTGCCTTACAACATTGAGGGATGTCCCGCTCCGCAGTTTCACCGAACTGCAGAGAAAGGTGTTCGTCATGCCTCAGCTCTTCCCGACCGGCTATTCCATCTTCGCCAGCATCATGGATCAGCGTGTCGACCTCGATGCCGACATGATCGAGCTCATGAGCAAGGAGATTGCGCAGTACGGCAAGAGGATCAACCAGAGAGAGGACATCAACGAGGACTTCCTCATCGACATCAACCAGCTGCAGGAGAACACGATGACAGTCCGTGAGAACATCGTGGACAAGCAGAGGCTGATCGGCAACCTCATGAAGAGCGACAAGTACCCTCAGGAACTTCAGTCCCGCTTCAACATCATCCTCCAGGACATCACTTCGCTCATCAACCACACGAACTTCAGCTTCGAGAGGCTCGAGTATCTCCAGGAAACCGTTGTCGGTCTCATCAACCTGGACCAGAACAACATCATGAAGATCTTCACCCTGGTCTCAGTGCTTCTCATGCCTCCTACGCTGGTCACAAGCTTCTACGGAATGAACGTCCCGCTTCCGTTCATGGAGAGCTCCTGGGCGTGGGTCGGCCTGATCGTCTTCATGCTTGTCACGGTTGGAGTCGTCATCTATCTCTTCAGGAAAAAGAAGATGTTCTGATTTTGGACTCTTTCTCTTTGTAAATCAGAGTTTTTTGAGTATCTTTGCACGCTTTTCGGCCAAAGGCGTCTTCGGATTGCATGCGGTCGGGCACAAAAATATTGTTAAACAACTAGTTATCTTATCATTACCATTATGGCAGAAGAAACAAAGATCGTCGCTGAGGAGGCACAGGCAGCTCCTGTAGCTCCAGCAGCAAAAGAGGTGAAGAAGTCTTCCCTCAACGCATCAGTGGCTCCAGAGGATTTCGACTGGGATGCCTTCGAAGGCAACGCCGAGATCTATGGCAGCTCTGACAAGTCCTCAATCGAGGCAGCTTATGACCAGACTCTCTCAAAGGTCGTCGAGAACGAAGTGGTAGAGGGTGTTGTCTCAGCTATCTCAAAGAGAGAGGTGATCGTCAACATAGGTTACAAGGGCGAGGGTGTCATCCAGGCTCCTGAGTTCCGTTACAACCCTGAGCTCAAGGTTGGTGACAAGGTAGAGGTCTATGTAGAGTCCGCAGAGGACAGGAAGGGCCAGCTCATCCTTTCACACAAGAAGGCACGCGCCCTCAAGTCTTGGGACAGAGTCAACGAGGCTTGCGCTGCCGACGAAATCGTCAAGGGCTTCATCAAGACCCGTACAAAGGGTGGTATGATCGTCGACGTATTCGGAATCGAGGCATTCCTCCCAGGTTCACAGATCGACATCAAGCCTATCCGTGACTACGATGCATTCGTCAACCAGACCATGGACTTCAAGATCGTCAAGATCAACCAGGAGTTCCGCAATGTCGTCGTTTCCCACAAGGCTCTCCTCGAGGCAGAGCAGGAGGCACGCAGGGCTGAGCTTATCAGCAAGCTTGAGAAGGGTCAGATCCTCGAGGGTACTGTCAAGAACATCACCAACTACGGTGTATTCGTTGACC
>JAGHSC010000202.1 GCA_018066065.1 Candidatus Cryptobacteroides faecihippi | reverse complement strand
GGGAACCGCTCGGCGAACCTTGTCATCCCGCTTCCGGTGGCCATGGCCGGAGTGATGCCGATGACCTTGGGATCCTTCTCAGCCAGTTCGCAGAGAACTTCCCCGAAGACATCCTGGTAGCGGCTGGATGGATATTCCTTGACAATCCTTTCGCCTGTGGCGGCATCGAACCTTCCCGGAGCGTGCCAAGTGGTAGGGTCCTCCTCCGCGGGCGCATATCCCTTGCCCTTCAGGGTGAAGACATGCAGCAGCTTGGGCCCCTTGATGTCCTTAAGCCTCCTGAGGGTCGAGACGACCTGACTGACGTCGTTGCCGTTGATCGGGCCGAAGTAGCGAAGCCCGAAGGCCTCGAAGAAGTCGCCTCCCGAAGTGGTGACCAGCCCCATCTTGGCCTTGCGGACCAGAGACTGTATGGCCTCCCTTGCCTTGCCCGCTCCGAGCCTGTCCCAAAGCCTGTTCTTGATTCTGTTGTAGGCAGGGTTTGTGGTAATCTTCAGGAGATATGAATGCAGGCCGCCTGTGTTGCCGTCGATGGCCATCTCGTTGTCATTCAGTATGATGAGGATGTCGGACTCACTGTTGCCTGCGTTGTTCAGGCCTTCGAGGGCAAGGCCGCCCGTCATGGCACCATCGCCGATGACAGCCACCACCTTCTCCCCGGAGCCGCTGATCCTCGCTGCCTCTGAATATCCAAGTGCGGCGGAGATGGAAGTCGATGCGTGGCCGACGCCGAATGCGTCCATGCTGCTCTCGTCCATGTTGGGGAAGCCGCTGATCCCACCCTTCATCCTGTTGCGGGTGAACATGTCCTTCCTTCCAGTCAGTATCTTGTGGGCATAGGCCTGGTGCCCCACGTCGAAGATTACCCTGTCGTGCGGAGTGTCGTAGACGTAGTGAATCCCTGCGATGAGATCCACGGCACCGAGGCTGGATGCCAGGTGGCCTGGATTCGTGGAGCAGCACTGCACGATGTACTCCCTGAGCTCGGAGCAGAGCTGCCCGAGTTCGGATTCATCCAGCTTCCTGACGTCCTCTGGATTGTTTATTCTGTCTAAGATTCTGTCCATATTGAATGTGCTAAGGTAAGACTTTTTTGACTATAAACACAAAAAGGCCTAAATTCGCAGTTATCAATAATCAGACTAAACGAAACAGAAAATGACAGAAATCATCAGGAAAAAGCTCAGCGACAGCCCAGCAGCAAGGTGGACCGCTCTCCTCATCGTCTCGTGCACGATGATGTTCGGCTACTTCTTCACGGACGTGATGTCCCCGCTCGAACCTCTTCTCACCTCCTCGGTCGCTGACGGCGGCCTCGGATGGACCAGCGACGAGTACGGCTTCTTCTCCGGATCCTACGGCTTCTTCAATGTCTTCCTTCTCCTCCTCTTCTTCGGAGGAATCATCCTCGACAAGTTCGGCATCCGCTTCACCGGCCTCATGTCAACCGGCCTCATGTTCGCGGGAGCCCTCATCAAATGGTACGCGGTCGGCCATCAGTTCGATGGAACCCTCACCCTCCCACTCGGAATCGGAACCTACAGCATGCAGGTCATCTGGGCCTGCCTTGGATTCGCCATCTACGGAGTTGGATGCGAGATCGCCGGAATCACTGTCAGCAAGGTGATTGTCAAGTGGTTCACCGGCCATGAGCTCGCCCTTGCGATGGGCCTCCAGGTCGCTCTTGCCCGCATCGGAACGGCTGCAGCCCTTGCATTCGCCCTTCCTTTCGCGAAGAAGATGGGGGCCGCATCGGCATCTGTCGGACTCGGCGCAGCGATGCTCTGCATCGGCATGGTCAGCTTCATCGTCTACAACGTCATGGACAGGAAGGAAGACCGCTCCAGCGCCCTCGCCGACTCCGAACCTGAGGAAGGCTTCAAGTTCTCCGACCTCAAGATCCTTGTCACCAACAGGGGCTTCTGGTACATCGCTGTCCTCTGCCTCATGTTCTATGCTGGAGTCTTCCCATTCCTGAAGTTCGCCACCAAGCTGATGATATTCAAGTATGGAGTCGCCGAGAACCTCGCGGGCCTTATCCCTGCGATGCTTCCTTTCGGCACGATCTTCCTGACCCCTATCTTCGGCGGCATCTACGACAAGTACGGAAAGGGCGCGACACTCATGATCATCGGCAGTGTCCTCCTCACCGCTGTCCATGCCATCTTTGCGCTTCCTCTGGCGAGCTGGATCCTGGCAATCGCCGTCATGATCGTGCTTGGAATCGCCTTCGGACTCGTTCCTTCTGCGATGTGGCCTTCTGTTCCGAAGATCATCCCGATGAAACTTCTCGGCACCGCCTATGCGCTGATCTTCTACATCCAGAACATCGGCCTCTCCCTCGTTCCGATCATGATCGGAAAAGTCAACGAGGCCAACACTGCCGCCGACGGAGTCATCGACTACACTCAGACCATGATGATCTTCGCATGCTTCGGAGTCATCTCCGTGGTCATCTCCCTTCTCCTCAAGGCAGAGGACAAGAAAAAGGGCTACGGCCTGGAGTCAGCCAATCTCAAGGGCTGATGACGCCCGAGGTTTGCGCAATTAAAAATTTTATACGTATATTTACTAAAATTTGCGTAAACCTTCGTGACTATGATGGATGAGAGCCTTTTCATGAGGATCCTGGGCATGGACTCCACCTCGGGTGGAGAGCGCCCGCTGGCAGAATTCCTTGCGGAATGCCTGCCCTCCGGGGATTGCTCCCCATCGCTTCACGAGGTAGGTGATGGAACCTTGAATCTCCTTCTGGACTGGTCCGGGACAGGCAAGCCATCATTCGTCTTCTGCTCCCATCTGGACACCGTCCCTCCTTACATCCCGACCGAGGTGGTCCGCGTCTCCAAGGGAGATGTGCTGCCCGACGGAGCTGTCGCCCTTCAGGACGACACCATGTACAGAGGCAGAGGGACATGTGATGCGAAAGGGCAGTTCTTCACGATGTACAATGCCTGCCTGGAGCTACGCAGGCTTGGATATTCAGACTTCGGACTCCTGCTCCTTGCTGGGGAGGAGACTGGGTCGTTCGGGGCCAAGGCGTGGACCCGTGACTGCGAGGGCGGAAGCTTCGTGCTGGTTGGGGAGCCTACCGATAATTGCCTGGTCACCGCCAGCAAGGGCACAAAGTCCTTCGAGGTCACCCTCCGCGGCAAGGCCTGCCATTCCGGCTACCCGGAGCAGGGAAGGAGCGCGGTGGAGTTGTTCGTCGACTTCATGAACATGCTCGAGATCGTCGAACTTCCTCCTGACCCGGCGCTGGGAAAGACGACCTGGAATGTGGGGAAGCTCTCAAGCGACAATCTCCAGAACATCCTCAGCCCCGAACTTAAGTTCAGGATCTACTTCCGCACGACCTTCCTCACGGACGATGTCCTCCTTCACAAGCTTGAAGGAATATGCCCACGCGGCTCCAGCATCGTTCCGTTCGGCGGGGACAGCCCGCTCGAGTATTGGCACCAGGTTGAAGGCATACCTTCCAAGCCTGTCTCGTTCGGAAGCGATGCACCAAGGCTGGACAGGTTCGCGAGGCGTGCCATCTGCGGCCCGGGCTCGATCCTGACCGCTCACACAGACAAGGAATATGTCCTTCTCTCGGACATGGAGAAGGCAGTAAGTCAGGACATCCGGATCTACATGGCAGCCATGGCGACCGACTGACAGGACAAGATAGAATAGAACAATCAAATAAGACAGCAAATGATCGTAATGAAATTCGGCGGTACGTCCGTCCAAGATGAAGAAGCAATCGGAAGAGTGATTTCCATTGTAGGAAGCAGGCTCAAGGAGAAGCCACTCGTTGTGGTTTCTGCACTTGCAAGGGTCACAAAGGTTCTCTGCTCGATTGCGGAAGAAGCAGAAGCTCAGCATGAAGATGCTGTAAAGAATAGCCTGGCACAGCTCAGGGAAAGGCATTTCAACCTTGCCAAGGCTCTCCTTTCCGAGAGGCCTGACCTCCTTGAGAACTGTCTCCGCGATGTCGAGGCAAGGATCTCACGCCTTGAGACCTTCGTGAGCGGAGTCTGCCAGATCGGCGAACTCTCGCGCAGGAGCGAGGCCAGGATCATCTCCACCGGAGAACTCCTCTCCTCGACCATCATCGCCTACGCATTCAACGCAAAGGGCATCTCATGCCAGTGGATCGATGCAAGGAGGATGATCACGACGGATGACAACTACATGAGCGCAAGGCCAGACCTCGCAATCACCGAGGCAAATGTCAAGAGAATCATCGGCATGGAGTCCAAGGGCGTGGACCTTGTCCTCACCCAGGGCTTTGTCGCATCCACCGCCGAGGGAAGCACCTCGGTACTCGGCTTCGAGGGTTCCGACTACTCTGCTGCCATCTTCGGAATGGCACTCACCGCAGAGAGAGTCGAGATCTGGACCGATGTCGACGGCATCCAGTCCGCAGACCCTAGGGTCGTGTCCAACACCAAGAGGATCGTGGCTCTCTCCTACGAAGAGGCTGCTGAGATGGCTGCCATGGGCGCCAGGGTCCTCCATCCGCTCACGATCGAGCCTGCAAGGAAGAAGAACATCCCTATCATGGTCCTGAACTCAAAGAACCCTGAGTGCAAGGGATCCACAGTACTCCGCGGAGACGAATCTCCTGACGGACCAAAGTCGGTTGCAAGCCGTACCGGCATCCTCTACATCAAGGTCGCTTCCCCAAAGATCGAAGGTGTGACTGCAATGCTCGGAAAGGTTTTCGCACCTCTCTACGCCAACAAGATCTATGTGACACTCGCCAAGGCCACCGAGTCCGAGGTCTATCTTGTCCTTCCTGAGGATGATGACAGGCTCGAGGCTGCGCTCAAGTCGATCGAGTCATGGGCTGATGTCACCGTCTACCGTGACAAGGCACTCATCTCCGTCATCGGCCGCAACATCGTCGGTCTCGAAGGTCTTGGAGACAAGGTCATCGAAGCTTCAGGCAAGGTCTATGTCGCCAATGTCAGCGCCAACATGCTCAGTGAGAACTTCGTGATCGACAGCGAGAGGCTCAGCGCCACTCTTGATGGAATCCACGCTTACATCTTCAACAGATAATGGAAAAGGTCGTCATCTCAGGCTATGGCCGGATGGGCCACATGATCGAGGCTGTACTCCAGTCCCGCGGCATTCCGTGCGCAGGGGCGAGTGAGGACATCGTCAACTTCGACGACGATCTCGCCAAGGAGTGTGTCTGCATCGATTTCACCTGCCCTGATGCCTTCAGGGCCAACTATCCGGCTCTTGCAAGGAAGTTCAAGGCAGTCGTTGTCGGCACCACAGGATGGAATGACATCAAGGATGAAGTCATTGCCTGCTTCGAACAGGCTGGAACCCCGATGATCTACTCTTCGAACTACTCGGTCGGAGTCAATGTGCTTTCCGCTGCCGTCGACGTGATCTCCAAGTATCTCGGCAAGGCAGGCGGCTACATGCCGTACATCGTGGAGAAGCATCACATCCACAAGCTGGATGCTCCAAGCGGGACCGCCAAGTCACTCGCAGCGGTCGTGGAGGCAAACATGCCCGGCAAGTTCGATGTCTCCTCCGTACGTGTCGGTGAGCTTGCCGGCACCCACACCGTGGGCTTCGAAGGTGAGTGCGACAGGATCACGATCGAGCATGAGGCGTTCTCCCGCAAGGGTTTTGCCGAGGGCGCAGTCGTGGCTTCCCAGATGATGGAAGGCCTTGAGGGAGTCCATGAGTTCAAGGAACTCTTCTTCAAGGAAAGCTAGAACCAACACATAAAACGAACTAATAACAGATAACTGATGATTGAAATGAAACTCCAGGGCTGCGGCACTGCACTGATCACTCCTTTCAGGGACGGCAAGGTTGACTATGACGCCTACCGTGTCCTCGTCAGGAGACAGCTTGATGCCGGTGTGGATTTCCTTGTTCCCCTGGGGACGACAGCGGAGACTCCATGCCTGGACAATGAGGAGAAGTGCAACCTTCTCAGAATCACCCGTGAGCTCTGCGGGGACACACCTCTGCTCGTCGGAGCGGGAACCAATTCCCTTGCGCAGACCATCGCCAACATCAAGATGCTTGAGCCATGCGGCGCGGATGCATTCCTGATCGTCGTGCCTTACTACAACAAGCCGACCCAGGACGGAATCTATGAATATTTCAAGGCGGTTGCCGCGTCGACCTCGAAGGGCATCGTCGCCTACAATGTCCCTGGCAGGACCGGTGCCAACATGACGGCTGCCACCACACTGCGCGTGGCTCAGATCCCTGATGTGATTGCCGTAAAGGAGGCTTCCGGCAACCTTGCACAGATCATCGATGTGCTCAGGGATGCCCCGGAAGGCTTCTCTGTCTTCAGCGGGAATGATGACCAGACCTGGCCGCTGATGGCCTGTGGCGCTGCCGGCGTCATCAGTGTGGCATCCAATGTCGCTCCGGGAAAGATTGTCGAGCTCGTCAGGGCAGCCGGACAGGGTGACATGGCAAGGGCGATGAAGCTCAACATGGAGCTCGTCCCTCTGTTCAAGAACTGCTTCGTGGAAAGCAATCCGATCCCTGTGAAGGCTGCCCTGTCAGCCATGGGCTTCTGCACACCGGAGATGCGCCTGCCTCTGACTGCTGCATCTGCAGCCACCACCGAGATAATGAAAAAGACAATCGAAGAACTTGGAATATGATGGATTTCTTTGAAGTATGCCGCAAGCTCGAGACCGGAGAGGTCAGGGTTGCAGAAAAGATAGACGGACAGTGGAAGGTCAATCCTTGGGTCAAGGAAGCCATCCTCGAAGGATTCAGGATCGGCAAGCTGACTGACATGTCCGCGGGTGAATATTCATTCTTCGACAAGGACACCCTTCCTCTGAAGAAGTTCTCTGTCGAGGACAGGGTGCGCATCGTGCCGGGTGGAAGCAGCGTGCGCTGTGGAGCCTTCCTTGCTCCTTCGGTCATCATGATGCCTCCTGCCTATGTCAACATCGGCGCCTACGTCGATGAGGGTACCATGATCGATTCGCATGCTCTTGTCGGCTCATGTGCCCAGGTCGGAAAGCATGTGCACATCTCGGCCGCCTCCCAGATCGGTGGCGTGCTCGAGCCTGCAGGTGCTCTTCCTGTCATCATCGAGGATGATGCTTTCATCGGCGGAAACTGTGGAATCTATGAGGGAACCATCGTCGGCGAAGGTGCCGTTCTCGGTTCGGGAGTCATCCTGACCAAGGGTACTGCGGTCTACGATGCTACCACTGGTGAATATGTGCCCAAGACAGATGACGGCAAGACTGTGGTCCCGGCCGGAGCCGTCGTGGTCGCCGGAAGCCGTCCTGTCACGAAGGGTCCTGGAAAGGATGCCGGAATCCAGCTCTACACTCCCGTCATCGTGAAGTACCGTGATGGCAAGACTGCTGCTTCTGTCGAACTTGAATCACTCCTCAGA
>JAGHSC010000223.1 GCA_018066065.1 Candidatus Cryptobacteroides faecihippi | reverse complement strand
CTCTTCAATTCGACCTACCTTGTGGAGTTCGCGGCGCTCAGGAGCCAGGCCGAAAGGATCCTGGCAACAGTTCCGAAGAACTGTCCTGAGTACACCGAGTCGTACCGTCTCCTGAAGTTCCTCCACTATTTCACTCCGGTTTCTTCAAAGGACATCCCTGCAACGTCCCTCATCCGTGGCTTCATCGGCTGATGGCCGCTCATGAAGAGCGTCTGAGGCGTCGAACCAGGAACAGCACGAAATAGATCACGAAGCTGAGGGCCAGCGAGGCGGCCAGTACGGGAACCATACGGCCTCCGATGGCCGTGGCTGCTGCGTACACAGCAGGAATGACAGCCGGCCATGTCCAGTAAAAGAGTCTTCCGTGTCCTGTCCCTTCCGCTGAATCAGGTGTGCAAAAAGCGGCACAGATCCAGACTGGCAGCAGGTTGACTGCAATGCAAGCCAAAAGAGTAAGCGAGGATCGCAATGTGGAGGCAATGAACGTCGAGTGAAATGCAATGCGAAGCACAGCATACAATACCCAGATCGCCACTGGTACGATCACGACTGCATACTTCGCCCAGGCATCCCGCCTAGCAAGATTGAGGCAGGCATAATAGAACGGGATTCCGGTAATGCATACGAATGAGACGAGCATCATGAAGAGACAAAACTCCGAAGCATACCCAATCTTGAGCAGAAGAAAGCTTACCACCGCTACAATAACGGGGAATAAGGGACTGATCAATGACACGAGTTTCCTAGCTTCTGACTGTGTTTTCATATTGCGTTGAATTAATTGTTCAAACCGAGGTTCGGCTTGAATCAAAGTCTAGGCCAAAGTATAATTTGGGGCGAGATATCGTTGGAGATGGGGTTTAATATCGCCATTTTGCAGCATAACAAAAATGTTTGTATCTAAAACACTATTGTTTCTCTCGCTATATATCAATGGTTTATTCCGAGCATCTAAGGAGTTCGCAGAATAGATCGATTTTCGACTTTGATGATGGGTTTTCTGTGGGGAAAATGCTTCGAGGGAAGCTATTAGCGGTGCTGAGGAAGTGGCGGGAGGCTGTGACTGAGAGGACTCCGTTCTCCTCCCTCCGATGCAGCCCGGGGCGCAGAATGGAGCTATTATTCCGTCCGCCGCACGAGGAAAACGCAGAATCAATGGGGAAAGCCGTCCGCCGTGGCGGGCGCGAGCAGGAAAATGGGCGAATCCTGGACAAAGCCCTTTCGGAGGACCGTTTCAAGCAGCGAGCGGGGGAAAAGCCGCGCACCTGAAGGGCCGGAGAGGTGTGTGCGCAGCCCGCATAGGAGCGACACCGTAGCGAACAAGAGCCAATGCGGTGAAAAGCGAGCGTCTGTCTGAGGCGCAGAGCGCCGAGTTAGCGAGCCACCGCAGTGGCCGCAGTGAGTAGGCACGAGCTCCGTAGTCGGGCGGAGTGCACACCCATCCGGCCCATCACAAGCGGGAAAATGCTGCGCCTACTTCCCGAAAATCATGTTGAGGATCCAAGCGAGCCTGATGCCGCCCCTCACGAGCTGCTGATCAGCAAGGACCGTAGCATTGTAGCAATCCACATCCGTAAGCTTGTCAGGACGCACGATATCATAGGCAACATGGCAATCCACAGCACTCTGACGAACCCAGCCAAGAATATCACCATCCATGGCAATCTCCTTCACATCAGCCTTGGAAAGACCCTTCGTCAACTCCTCACAGTAATCACCAGGACCCCAATCATGCATTCCATACATATCCGGAACATGATCCCAGATCGCATGGAAAAGAACCTTCTTGTCACCAACCTCCACCAGATAGTTCGTCGGATGGTAGTTGTAGATCACATGGCTTGGGCAATGGATGTCAGGAACGAAATGGATCAACCACTTCAGGTAGAGATTCACGGTCGAATCAGGAAGGTTCTTGTAGCCACCATCCTTCATCTCATCGATCGCCTTGCGGATGCACATCACAGCATCACCCTTCTGGCTGATCCCACTGTTGTCATAGTCTCCATTCGCGTACTCATTCTCCTTGTTGACAGGAACACAGTGATCGAACCACTCGTTCGAAAGACCAAGCTTGTAGACATAGCCCATGTAGTCCATGTAGGACGCATACCATGACACCTGATGACCCTCAAGGTACTTGGCCATGTTCTTCCCAGCCTTCTTGGTAAGATACTTCTCAGCAATCATGCAAGAGGCATCATGTCCCCTCTTGTCCCATGAATATCCTTCCACGGCGAACATCGCAAGCAGGAGGAAAACCGCAATCTTTTTCATATTCATTATTATTTAGTTACACTATTCTGATTGAAGTCAAGATGGAAGTCATGGCACATCACATCGGTGCCGTTGTGACACTCCATCACCGTGAAGTCCGAGGCCGGGATGACAGCAGGGTCACCGGAACCATGTGAAGAGATTATCGCCTGGTAGTGGTTGCCGAACCGGTGGTCGCCATCCATGAAGGAAACAGGCTCAGACCAATGGATCAGGTCAGTCGAGGTGCGCACCTGCATGAAGTCGCAGATGACGCCGGCAAAGTACTCGCGAGGCTTGTCCTCAGGCTTAGGAGCCACCGGCGAGGAAGCCATCAGGTAGCACTTCAGAGCCTCGCTGTAGGCAACGCGCGAATGCCAGGTGTTGTTGGCAACCGCCGTCTCCCTGCCGAAGTTTCCGGGCTCGCAGAACGCCCCGTCGAAGTACTTCACGAAATCCCCCATCACTCCGTCGGTCCTCTTGCGGGTCCTTGCCACGTAGGTGTCTACACTGTGGAACCAGCCACGGTCCATGTCGAGCTTCACCATGTTGTAGAAAAGGTAGATGTAGTCTCCGTCAGGCTCGATGAAGAGAGAGAAGTCTCCGGCACCGAGGTTGATGATGCCGGAAGGCTGTCCGATCATGTTGCCGGCCCCTGGATTGTACTTGTCGGTGAAGCAGACGGTCTCGGAAGTCACGACCCAGCGATCGAAGGTCCAAGTCTGCCCCTGATCGTCGGAATGCATCAGGCCGATGTGCCTGAAATCCGAATCAAAGGCAGGTGTAACGCACTGACCGAAAGCATCATAGGCCGTCCCATGCCCATTCCATCCCGTTTCATTGTGAAAGAAGCAGAAGAAGCGGCCGGTGACAGGACAGATGTACAGACCGAAAGGCCAGATGCTGCCGCGCGCCTTCACTCCCTCAGGGTAGCGAATCCCCGCAAACGCATATTCAGCATCACCCGTGGTGAAGTTGAGGGTGATTGGCCAGGCTTCCTTCATGTCGTCCAGCGACGTGCCGCGGAACATGCCGATGTGCCCCATATGCGAATGGCCGCTGATGCCCCAGAGATTGCCCTCCGCGTCCCTGCAAAGCGGCACGGTGCCATCCTGGAAGACGCCCACGCGATTCAGGAAAGGACTCTCGTAGGCCTCCCCGATCGTCACACTGACGCCTTCAAGGGCATTTGTGACCTTTTCAGGCTGAGGCTGGGCCTTCTGCTTCCTGATCTTCCCGGAAGCCGGAGAAGTGGCTGAGAATATGAGCGATGCGGCCAGAAGCGGCGCTGCAATGAAGCTTGCAAGCTTGCGGAAAGTGGTCATGTCATTACGTTGTTATACTCAAAGATATGGATTATCTCGGGAATAACAATGAAAAAAGCCCTCAGCGATGCCGAAGGCTTTTCCGTGCTCTCTTAGGGACTCGAACCCTAGACCCACTGATTAAGAGTCAGTTGCTCTACCAACTGAGCTAAGAAAGCAGTTTGGTTTATTTCCGGAAAGAAAACTCAACCCTTTGTGATTCGTTCGGGGCTCGAACCCGAGACCCCAACATTAAAAGTGTTGTGCTCTACCTACTGAGCTAACGAATCTTTCCGTCCGTCGCGAGAGGTATTCGTTTCGTTCGGAATGCAAAGGTAGCACATCCATTTGTATTCTCCAAACTTTTTCGAAAAAATTTTCAAAAAAATTACGAATTATCGCCATTCCAGGCCACTGGAGAACAATCATTCACCATCCCTTGCGAGTTCAACCGCACACCAGTCCATGGCGGAAATGCACGAAACACAAAGAGTTCCATCGGCAATCGTCGCCTGTGAGCGAAGCTGGCCGCAAATCTTCCAGCCCATGGAGGCCTGGACAGGATTCCTCATGTCGCCGAGACCATTCACCAGCTGAATCGTCGCATCATGCATGTCAACCGAGGTCATGTTGCAGATCAGGATAGACACGTGCGACCCATCTTCAGACTGTGAAGGGAGAAGGTAGAGCCCATCGCGACAGACCGGTGACGCCAACAGGGACGACTCCCCTGCCATCGCACGGAACAGGAACCTCAGCTGCTCCTGGCGCTCGGTGCATGCCCAAGGCCTCTTGTTCGCGAAAAGCATGTTCTGCGCGTCCCAGGCGTAGATTACAAAGGCTCCGTCATCCGTCTTGCACGCCAGGCACGAAGGCGACCTTTCTCCATCCTTTCCAATGAATATGCTCATTGCGCGGCTGTCCACGTCCTCGCGGGCCGCGATACGATAGTAGCCGCCGCCGAACATAGGCTTGTAGTCGGAGGCTCCGTTTCCATCATAAGATCCCGAGACAGCCTCCCTGGTTCCTCCGTCCTCTTCCGAGGCCATCCCGAATGGACGAGACGCAGTCCCGAATGACTCATATTCAGGGACTTGAGGGAGAAGCTCGCATGATGCGAGGCCCACGTCGATGCCTCTCGCCTGAAGGGCAAGGGCTGCCGGGACGTCGAGAATCAGGCCGCCGTGGATGGCTTCGTCCGGCAGAAGGGCTGCCTGTGCACCGAAGGCTATTCCCGGGCAAGCATGAGGCGTTCCGGACTCGGGCCCGCCCTCAAAGCGCGCTGCAACGCCGTTTGCGGTCAGGAATGCCGCTGCAGGCGACTGGGAGGCAGCAACCATCATCCAGTTGCTTCCGCAGTAGTCCTCCGGCAGAGCCATCCCGCGGAGGCGGTGCTCCGGTTCCCAGACGCGGTAGCCCACAGGGGTCTTGCCGCTGAACATCCTTTCCAGCGCGGAGTCATCCTTCATCGAAGAGAGATGAGCGTCGAGGTACGCATAGTCAGGTTCCTTCGGGTCGTAGCAGAACATGTACTTGTGGCGGTTGATGCCGCCGTTTGCAATCATCACCTTGTCGTAGAGTTCGCAGAAGGATGCCGGCACGACATCGGACTTTCTTGGATAAGGGTCATTTTCATCGAAGAGGACGATGTCCCTGTCGCGGTACCAGCCGATCTGCATCCTGGCGAAATCAGTGACATCGCCGAGTGTCTGTCCGATGAAGCGTGGTGCGACGATCGGCCAGTATGGGGAGCCGCTGATCCGGAGGAATGGCTTGTGGCCCTTGCCGGCAAGCAGGTTCGAGAGTTCCATCATGTCGACTCCTTCAGCATCGAAGTGGGTGAAACTCGAGCATATTCCCATCACTATTTCTGGATTCACTTCGTCGGCAGCATCCCTGAGTGACTTGCAGAAGTCCATCAAGCTAGCACCCATTACATCCATAAAATCAGTGCGTTCCTTACTAGGATTACCAGTAAAAAAATCTCTGACCTGCTCCCTTGTGAAGCGCTTGCCGGTCTTCTTTTCGAGGAGGTCGAGATGGCCTTCGCAGACGCAGGTGAAGCCTGGTCTGACCGACTGGACAAGATCATCATCCATGAGGATGAACCTTGCTCCCGCCTTGGCGAAATCCCTTACTATCCCGCAGCAGATCTCGCGGAAGACCGGGTCGGTCGTGCAGACGGCATCAGCAGTGCGTCCGGTGAAGTCGGTGAGCAGCCTGAGACCGGGACAGAGGGAGTCCAGGACGGGCCTCGGGGCTCCGTAGCCAAGTGAGTTGGTCCAGACTCCGACTTCGAATCCTGCCTTTCCGAAATAGTCTATCGCGTCTTTCAGGCAGGCCATCAGGGAGTCTCTTTCCGCGCCTGTCTGGAAGACATCTTCAAGTGAGACAAGCACGACATCCACATCGGCGGCCTTGAGTCTCTTGACGTAATCCGACTTGTTGCTTTCATTCAAGTACTCCAACGGAACTTGCGTTACAAGAGATGGTTGCGTCTTTGTTTCAGTTGGCTTGAGTGAAGTACAGGAGAGGGCTCCCATCATCACGATGGCAGCCATTGCATGGAGTAGATGCTTCATGTTGATCAGGCGTTATATTCTTTGATGTGCTGTTCGTCGGCCAGTGGGCAGATGAGGACCTTCCCGCCGTCGACGGCGACGACATAGTCCTTGAGTCCCTTGACGATGACTCTTTCGGCAGATCCGGCATGGACAATGCATCCGTCGCAGTCGATGAGCCTGACGTCGTTTCCGACAATGGAAGATGTTTCTCCTTCCGCTGATGGAATATGATCCCGGACGGAGCTATAGCTGCCCAGGTCGGACCATCCGAGGTCGCTGGCGATGACGTGGACTGCATCCGACTTCTCCATCACGGCGTAGTCGATGGAGATCTTCGGGAATGTCGGGAAGAGTTCGGCGATGGTCTCAGCCTCGGTTTCCGTGCCGAAGGATTCTGCAATGCGGTCCATGATTGCGGAGATTTCCGGTGCATGGCGTTTCATCTGGCTGGAGATGGTGGATGCTTTCCAGACGAAGATGCCGGCATTCCAGAAATAGTTTCCGGCAGCGAGGTAGCCTTTCGCAGTCTCGAGATCCGGCTTTTCTTCGAAGCGGACGACCTTCACAACTTCGTCGTAGGCTTTCTCTTCAGAGCAGATGTAGCCGTAGCCGGTCTCTGGTCTCGATGGAGCTATACCTATTGTCACGATAGCATCATTTATCGAGGTGAAATTCAGGGCTTTGCGAAGTACATTCACAAAGGTTTCCTCTTTGAGGACAAGGGCGTCTGCAGGGGTGACGATGATGTTGGCGTCGCTGCACACCGAGCTGATCTTCCAGCATGCGTAGGCGATGCATGGGGCGGTGTTGCGTGCCTGGGGTTCGGCGAGGATGTGGTCCTCGGGGATTCCCGGTACCTGTTCCTTCACAGTTTCGACGTAGGCGGCCGAGGTAACGACCCAGAAGTTTGCCATGTCGCAGACCGGGAGGAATCTGTCGACTGTCATCTGGATCATAGTACGGCCTACTCCGAGCAGGTCGATGAACTGCTTCGGTCTTTCGGGGGTGCTTAGCGGCCAGAGTCGGCTTCCGACTCCTCCGGCCATGATCACGACATGAGTCTCCATTGGCTTGTGGTTTTCGGTAAATTTAGAAATAATCGGTGAGAGATTATAAAATTTTCTTAAATTAGCAGAACATAAATGATCATCATTAACCAAATTATCTGTTCAGAACATGAGAAAGTATGTTGCTGAGGGTATCGGTACCTTCGTGCTCACCCTCCTTGGCTGCGGAACTGCTATGTTCCTCGGTTGTAACACTCCTGCCGGCGTTGTCGGCACTGCAATCGCATTTGGTCTCACAGTTGTCGCCATGGCTTACACCATCGGCGGTATCTCTGGTTGCCACATCAATCCTGCAATCACTCTTGGCGTTGCCCTCTCAGGCAGAATGTCATGGAAGGATGCTTGCGGCTACTGGGTAGGTCAGGTGATCGGCGGTATCGTTGCCGGTGCTGTCCTTCTCCTTCTCACCAAGGTCGTTGCTGCTCCTGATCTCACTGGTGGTCTCGGTACCAATGGTGTCGCAAACGCTGGTGGTCTCGGTGGTGCATTCCTCGTAGAGGTCATCGCTACCTTCCTCTTTGTCCTCGTCGTTCTCGGTACAACCGATTCAAAGGTTGGTGCCGGCAACCTCGCTGGTCTCGCAATCGGTCTCACCCTCATCCTCGTTCACCTTGTCTGCATCAACCTCACTGGTACTTCAGTGAACCCTGCTCGTTCAATCGGACCTGCAATCTTCGCTGGTGGCGAGGCTCTCAAGTGTGTCTGGGTGTTCGTTGCTGCTCCGCTCATCGGTGGTGCTCTCAGCGCTGTCGTTTGGTCAGCTCTTGCTCCTAAGGAGGACTAATCAGCCAATCAGTGCTCCGGGCTTCCGGGGTGTATGAATATTCGCAAACGGAGGATCATCCCGCTCGGGGTGGTCCTCCTTTCGTTTTCGTGTCCCGAGAGCGCTGGTGCCAGACGCGGCTGGAGGAGACTGATTCGAGGGGTCGTCCACGGAAATCACTGACTCAGCGCGTCTGGCGTGGACGTGGCGGTCGAACGATGGGGATCGTCCACAGCAATCCCCATTCTGTGACTTCCGCCGTGGACGATTCGGCTGATTCGAGGGGTCGTCCACGAAAATCACTAACTCAGCGCGTCTGGCGTGGACG
>JAGHSC010000138.1 GCA_018066065.1 Candidatus Cryptobacteroides faecihippi | reverse complement strand
GTCGGAGCACACACCAGCCTCTTCGAGCCTATTCATGGATCATACCCTCAGGCTGCCGGCAAGAACATCGCCAACCCTGTCGCTGCCATCCTTTCTGCAGCCATGATGTTCGAGTACGGCTTCGGTCTGATGGAGGAAGGCAAGGCCATCCGTGAGGCCGTTGCCAAGTCGATCGACAGCTGCATCGTCACCGAGGACCTCGCCAACGGCGGAAAGGCCTACTCTACTTCAGAGGTCGGTGACTGGATCGCTGCCCAGATCCAGTAAGAAATACAGACAGCACGTCAGAATCGGACGCCGACCCCTACCATGAGGTCGGCGTTCTTTCTTGTCACCGTGCTCCCAGCCGTGAGCATGATCCGACCGGCATTGAAGACAAGGCCTGCATCTGCGCAGAATCCATCTGACGAGGCGGCCGTAGAGAGCGCACTGGTGCCATCCAGGTCCTTAAGGACAACTTGCCGGCGGAGGTAGCCGGCTCCTGCATGGAATCCGAGCCTGTGCCCCAGGAGAGGCATGAACACGGCTCCTCCTGTCAGAGACCAGTGGCTGACATGGCGGTCTCCGGTTCCCCAGAAGACGCCGCCATCCGGAAGCATTCCATCCTGCAGCAGCGCATATTCATGACTTGAGCCGGAGAAATTGGATGAGCCTTTGACGTAGAACCCCCAGGCATCGTTCAGGTACGTTCCTGCCATGAGGCTTGCGGACAAATCCGGCACCAAGGATGCGCCGGCGACCGTAAAGAATCTGCGGCTTGGCTTTGCAGCGGTTTGAAAAGCAGGAGCTTCCACAGAAGGGACTTCAACCGGAAGAAGGCCATCCCCGCGTTCTTCCGCACTGCTCTCGACCTTGGTAACGGAGTTCGCTGGAGCACCGACGTCAGGCAGACTTGCATATTCCTTCCTCACAGGTCCTGGATCTTCGACTGATTCTTCCCGTGCATTCTTCTTCGGTACAGGCACTGGCTTGACAGGTCCCATGCGGTAGATCCTTTCGGCAAGAGAGCCGACATTCGAGGCTCCCGTCGCAGGGAAATCATTGCCTTCCAGAGACTTGTACCTGTCTTGAAGGGAGGCTATCTCCGAGGCGTCGATGCCTGGGACGCTCTTGAACAGGGCGATTGCCCAGTAACAGTACATCCTGGCCCTTCCAAGATCCCCTGCCTTCTCTGCCCTCTGGGACTCGGTGCGGACCGAGACAGCCTTGTCTCTCCTTTCGATGAACATTGCCTCGACTTCCGACCTGCTCACACTGCGGATGAAGGTCTTGCCGTCCATGGATGCGCGGCTTGCCTTCTTCAATTCGTCGCTGTAGGTTTCCAGCATGGATGAGGGCAGCTTCGCTGAATAGGCAGACGCGACCTTGGTACGCATCTCGCGAAGTGCCTCTGCGACAGACATTCCCCTGCCTCGGAAAGTGCTCTGCGCGAAGGCGGTGAAGGTGGAGACCAGCACCGCTGCAACGAGAGCAAGGATTCTGAGCGAGGGCTGACGAGTCATCATTTCTTCAATCTTTCGAAACGTTCGCGGATTCTCTGGAAACGAGATGCCTGCTCGGGAGACATCCCGGCCTTGACCGACTCGGATTTCCTCTCGATGGAGGTAAGGAGAGAGAGCATCGCGCCCATGTCCGCATCCTTTCCAAGGCACACGTTGCACAGGCTGTCGTACATCTCCAGAATCTCATCCCATCCTTCCCCATTGAGTCTAGAGAAGGATTCGAGAAGTTCCTCTGCATCTTCTTCAAGGGACTCTCTGTCAATGGCTTCCGCAATCTTGAAGCCATCCTTGTCGACGAGAGTCCAGCGTCCATCCTTCATGCCCACGGCCATGTCGTCCGAGATGAATTCCAGGGTGGTGAACTCCGGCATCGAGAGGATTGCAGAGTCCTTGGCATCGGCGATCCCGAACAGGCCTCCGGACTCGACGATCAGCCTTCCGTTGAAGCAGTTTTCATAGTTCCCGCCGACAATGCTCCCGACCTCTCCGGTGACATTGCCTGTGCCATTGCCGCATGATGCGGCAGCAATGGACACGATGATGGCTGAAACGAATGACAATCTGCTCATGACAAACAAATTTAAGAAAAGAATCCGTACCTTTGAAATGCAATCAGATGCCATCAAAGTGATCAGTTCAGAATTCTTCACACAGCCGACAGCGGAGGACACGAACAAGCCTGAAGGCTTGATCGTCATCTACGTGTCCCAGGATGGGCCGACCATGCTGCTGTGCGGAGAAGTCATGGGAAAGAAACGCGTCTTCAAGGCGCTCAAGCCTGATTTCAGAGGAAATGAACTCTACGAAAGGATGCTCCGCAAGGAGTTCGAGATCGGCTACAGCCTCTCCCATCCCGGCATCGCCCAGACCATCTCATTCCTCAACCTCCCGCAATGCGGGAACTGCATCGAGATGGAATGGATCGATGGCATGACCCTCGATGAATATGCTCGTGCGGGCAGGTCGCAAGACAGTCTCAGAAGAGTGATGCTGCAGGTCTGCGATGCTCTTTCCTACCTCCATTCAAGGCAGGTCTGCCACCGCGACATCAAGCCATCCAACATCCTCGTGACCCACAACGGGCACAATGTCAAGATCGTGGACTTTTCGCTGTCGGATTCCGACAGCCATGCCTTGCTGAAGAACCCAGCCGGCACCAGACACTATGCCGCACCTGAGCTGCTAGGGCGGGAGAGCTCCGGTGATGCCAGAAGCGACATCTATTCGCTGGGAATGGTCATGAAGGATCTGGGGCTGTTTCCCAAGGCTGCATCACGCTGCTGCCAGCCGTCACCGGGGAAACGGTTCCAGGACATCGATGCAGTGAAGAAGTCCATCGAGGAAAGCAATGGAAGGAGACTTCAGGTCATCATCGGAATCGCAGCCGGACTGTTTGCAGTGATCGTAGCGGCCATGGCTGCCTTAAGGAGCGGGCAGGACAGGACGAACGAGAAGATCTTCGACCAGGCGACTCAGATCATTCTCCGGAAGGAAGCGAGATAAGGTCCGCACAGCTGAGGCCTTCGTTCTTGCCGGCCACATAGGATGCAGTATAGTTCCCGTCCCTGAGGACACGCGGGATGTAGAGAGGGTAACCCACCATGAAGCATCCGACTTCAAAACGGTCCCCTTCCCTGAGCTGCGAGTTCTGGTTCTTCGTCACTTCGAACAGATGGTCGCCAAGATACCTCATCTCCACGATCCTGTCAGGATTCCAGCCGATGGCCACGATGGAGCCAGGGGCCAGATCACTGGAATTCAATATCTTGGCCGAGAAGAATGCAGATTCAAAGTCAGGTGTGGTCCTCAGCCATCTGCGGAATTCCTCGAAGTTCTTGTAGCCAACGTACCTGGAGAGGATGTCAAGGGTAGTCGACCTCGGCGAAGGGTTGAGGGTCACGTACCCCCACAGCCTCTTCAATGTCGAAGCGGACAGCAGTTCATTGATCTCCCTTTCCATCACGACAGAGAGTGCCTCGAAATCCGATGAAGTCTTGATCGGCCTGCCGTATCTCTTCTCCACCAGTTCCAAAAGGTAGTTCAATTCAGGTATCTGTCTCCTAGTCATGTCGTTTCACAAAAATAATGATATTATCCCAAACCAGCACTCTGATGGGATTGCCGTCCCGGACGATGGCGAGTGCAGGATGCTACCTCGCTGCCCTGATGCGGAGGCGGGTTCCCTTCTTGTCGTAGGTGTAGATGTTGGTTCCGAAGCGCGACATGAAGCAGTCTTCACTCACGCTGATGATGTCCCCGACCTGACTGGCCGTCAGAGTCTTGTACCGACGTCCCTCGACGTCATAGAGATAGATCCAGTTCGCGTACTTCGACACGAAGTAGTCGGAGGCGAAGCCCTGGACGATGCCGACCTGGTTCGTACTCAATGTCTTGATGCGCTCCCCCTTGAGGTCATAGATGTAGACCCAGCTGCCACTCTGCTCGACGCTGGCTATCTTTTTCTTCCCGGCATTGCCGCTTAAGAATGAAAACATTTACCAGAACTTTATTATTCCGAAAATAAAAGCCACGACCATCAGGCCCACGCTGATGTAGTTGATAACACTATCTTCAGCCAGCGGATTGGAATATCTCC
Source organism: Candidatus Cryptobacteroides faecihippi (assembly GCA_018066065.1). Lineage (GTDB taxonomy): Bacteria > Bacteroidota > Bacteroidia > Bacteroidales > UBA932 > Cryptobacteroides > Cryptobacteroides faecihippi. The sequence goes on along the minus strand of JAGHSC010000138.1, from coordinate 966 downwards.
TGCTTGAAGTCTTCTTGCCCATACTAAAGGAATTTTGTCATTGTTTCGGTGAGCCTGCTCATCATGCCATCCACCTGCTCCATCATCCTCATCTTCCTTTCGAAGTCCTCGGCAGTCTGCGCGTCCATTGCGATGATGGTGTCAAGCATCCTCGCAATGCACCTGTTGTAGTTCTCCACGGTGGAACGCACCATGTCTGACCGCTCCTTGTACTTCTCAAGGTCATTGGAAAGCTGAGCTGTGAATGCGTCCAGCTGGACATCCATCTCATGCATCTGGACATCCATCTGCTTCAGTGAGACACTTGCCTTGCAGATGCTGTCGACGATTGCCGTTCCATTCTGCGCAATCAAGTTCAAGGTTGCGAGGCTGTCCTGGAAAGAAGTCAGGCTGCCGCTTTCATAATTGTCGTACTGAGGCTCCTCAGCAGGGAGCATCTCGTCAAAAGTATCAAAGTATTCTTCCATCTTGAGATGTATCAATAATAGATTATGTTCTTGCCATCCTGGTAATTGCTTGCCTTGGCTTCAATCTTTTCCAGCTTTTCCTTCGTGTCCTTCTCGATCTCTCCACATTCATTGTAGTACCTGCCCCATCGCCTCGGCGTCAGATAAAGATCATCTTCCATCAGCATGATGCCTATCCCGGCGACAGCCATGACGGCGAAGACCAGGATAAGGCAAAGGACCTTGAAGAAGCCCCTCTCCATCCCGCAGGCCCAGGAGGTTCCCCACAGGACCAATGCAGCCGGTGCGAGGATGGTCAGGATGTCGATTCCATTCACGTACCATGGCCTCTTCCTGTAGACGTACCTCTGCTGCATGTTTTTGAGAGTGTTATAATAGGTGTTCTTCTTGGTGAGCCGCCACATGAAGGAATCTCCTTCGCTTTCAAATGGGGTCAGGAATGAGTCTTTCGTGAAGCCGAGAAGATAATTCCTGCAGCCGATCGCATTGGCAAACATGG
>JAGHSC010000057.1 GCA_018066065.1 Candidatus Cryptobacteroides faecihippi | reverse complement strand
TGACAGGGCCTTTGACAATCCTGTGCTCCCATTAAGGACAAGGCTCCTTCAGTGGATGGCATCCAGGAGTCTTTGGACTTTAGTCTGGCTTTACAATGTGGCATTGAGTTTATTTTATAGAGTACTTTACAGATGAGAAGCTTTGCGGAAAAGATGATGATGTTCGTGGTGGGTACCATCATGAGCTTGTATTACTTTCCTGTGAACTTTACGTTCCTGCCGCCGAGTCTCAACTCGAAGATGATCCTTGCTGTGATTGGTCTTGCCTGGTACTTTCTGAACATGGTCAAGTCCCACAAGGCAGAGGTGGGGAAGGGACTGCTGTGGTCTATCGTCTGGGCCTGTGTTTTTTCGTGGCTCTGCTTTTATTCGGCGATTTATAATGCAACTTACGACTATACATACGCAACGTATTTCACATCGTTCTTCGTGTGGCTTTTCGGAGCCTATGCGACTTGTGAGTGCATACGAGGAATGCACGGGCGAGTGTCACTTAAGTTGCTTGCCGGCTATCTGGTTGCTGTTGCTTTTGCACAGTGTGTGCTGGCCTTGATGATTGATGCCAGTCCTGGGTTTGAGAGTTTGGTTAACCGCATCTTTGTGTTGGGTAGCGATTTTTTGAAAGAGAAGCATCGTCTTTATGGTATCGGTGCGGCACTGGATCCGGCTGGATGCCGCTTTTCTGTGATTCTCATCTTGCTGGCTCATCTTCTTGCGAAGGATGTGAGGATCCGCAGGCACAACTGGTCCATTACATGGTATATTACGGCCTTCCTCTTTATCTCGGTTGTTGGAAACATGATTTCCCGTACGACTACTGTCGGCATGGTCTTGGCAGTTGTATATTTCGCTGTCGCAACATACTTCGCACGTGATGATGAGGATAGAGGCCCTTCCAGGATAGGCTTGATCCTGATCACGATGCTGGTAGTAGGCTTCATTGCCTTGTCCTATTTCTACAACACCAGCCCTACGTTCCACAAGAACCTTCGCTTTGCGTTCGAGGGCTTCTTCAACTGGATGGAAACCGGTGTCTGGCGAACCGACTCCACCGACAAGCTGAATGCCGTGATGTGGATCTGGCCGAAGACCCGTGAAGCATGGATCTGGGGAACCGGACTGTTCGGCGGCTTTATCTACAGTACCGACATCGGCTACTGCCGTTTCATCCTTTATTGCGGAGTGGTCGGTTTCTCTGCTTTCTGCATGTTCTTCATCGAGAACGCCTGGGTCCTTGGCAAGCAGCATTCCAGTCTGCGCCTCTTGGCCCTGTTCCTTTTGATCCTGACATTTGCCATCTGGATCAAGGTGGCGACGGATATTTTCCTCATCTATGCCTTGCTGCATCATCTTGATCCTGACGAAGTCGTGGAAGAGCTTGAAGCCCAGGAGGATGAGGATGAAGACGATGAACTTCAATGAAAATCATCTATCTCATAGCAGGAACTTACCGCCCCGCAGGCATGGAACGCGTTCTCGCGAACAAGGTGAACTGGTTCGCGGAGCGTGGCAATGACCTTGTTGTGGTCACGACTGACCAATGCGGCAGAGAGCATGCCTTCCCGTTCCATCCGTCAGTCCGCTTTGTTGACCTGGGGATCAATTACGAAGAAAACAATGGCGGTTCCTTTGCGGACAAGCTCATCCATTTCCCATTCAAGCAGATAAGGCACAGGCGTGCACTCAAGGCTTTGCTGGAAAGTGAAAGAGCTGATGTCGTCGTCTCGATGTTCTGCAATGACGCATCTTTCCTCCCGTCGATCAAAGATGGCAGCAAGAAGGTCCTTGAAATCCATTTTTCCCGATTCAAGCGACTGCAGTACGGTCGGAGAGGGATATGGAAACTCGCAGACAGGCTGCGCAGCATGATGGATCTCCGTACGGTCAGACGTTTCGACAAGTTCGTAGTCCTGACTGAAGAGGATAAGTCATACTGGGGAGACATCCCCGGGATGACCGTCATTCCGAATGCTAGAACATTCAGGCCGTCTGAGCCTGCTAGGCTTGATGCGAAGACTGTAATCGCTGTCGGGCGTTACACTGCCCAGAAGGATTTCGGCAAGCTCCTTCATGCATGGCGAATAGCTCTCGACAAGGTTCCCGGATGGAATCTCTGGATTGTCGGTGATGGTGAAGAAAGAGCATCTCTTGAACGTCAGATAGAAACGCTGGGCATCGGCCCGAGCGTCCGTCTTGGCAAGGCAGCGGATGGTATGGCCTCGGTCTTCCCGGAAGCATCGATCCCCGCTCTATCCTCCAGGTATGAAGGCCTTCCAATGGTCCTTCTTGAAGCCCAGGCCTATGGATTGCCGATTGTGAGCTTTGAATGCAAGTGCGGACCGAAGGACGTGATCACTGATGGCGTGGACGGATTCCTCGTGCAGGAAGGGGATGTCCAAGCCATGGCGGAGAATCTGGTACGTCTGATGTCTGATGATGGGCTCAGGCACAGGATGGGGGCTGCTGCTTTTGCCGCCTCCGACCGTTTCGATGAATCAAAGATAATGCAACGATGGGAGATGCTGTTCGAAAGACTGTAGTCATCTCGGCGGTCAACATCCGCAAGGGAGGCACGCTGACAATCCTTCGGGACTGCCTGCGTTCAGCATCGGCTCTATGCCCTGACTGCAGGGTGATTGCACTGGTTCACGACCGTTCGCTCTGTGACTTCCCCGGAATCGAGTACGTGGAGATGCCTGACACGATCAAGTCCTGGTCGCGTCGCCTCTGGTGTGAATATGTGACCATGCGGAAGCTTTCCCTCAAGTTCGGACCTGTCCATCTCTGGCTCTCTCTCCATGACACCACCCCGCGCGTCAAGGCTGAGCATCGTGCGGTCTATTGCCAGACCTCATTCCCATTCCTTAAGCCAAAGATTCAGGATCTGGTCTTCGATCCCAAGATTTTCCTGTTCACCCTCTTCACGAGGTTTGCCTATCGCATAGGAGTCCACTCCAATGACTACCTGATCTCTCAGACAGGCTGGTTCCGCACAGGCTTGAGTGAGATGCTGTCTTTCCCGTCAGAAAAGATAATTGTGTTCCCTCCGGAACGAAGCTCGTCCGGCTTGGACACTTCCGTCCCTCCCAAGCCTCAGTTCATCTTCCCGGCGACTCCTGACTGCCACAAGAACTTCGAGGTCCTTTGCGAGGCTGCCCGTCTGCTCGAAGCCGAACTTGGGAAGGGACGATTCAAGGTTGTTCTTACCATCAACGGCACGGAGAACCGCTACTCTCGCTGGCTCCGCAGGAAGTGGGGAAATGTCGAGTCCATTGATTTCCACGGGTTCGTTTCACGCGAGGCCTTGGCTTCCTTGTACTCGGAGTCTGCTGCCCTCGTCTTCCCGTCCCGAGTCGAGACATGGGGACTCCCTATCAGTGAATATTCCTCCCTCCAGCGTCCGATGATCCTTGCGGACCTTCCGTATGCCCACGAGACTGCTTCCGGCTGCAGCGCAGTCTCATTCTTCAATCCTGATGATCCGAAGGCACTCGCGTCTCGTATGAAAGCTGTCCTGGATGCCGATCTCTCGCTCTTCTCAGATGTTAGCCAGACCGTTGCCGAGTCACCTTCGGTTGAGGACTGGCGCAGCCTGTTCGGATTGCTGGGCGTCTGATTTCTCCATTTTAATTTGAACGGAAAAATTCTTATCTTCGCACATTCGTAAGGAGCCTAGGACATGCCGCTGATAATCAACAAATTCAAAGACACAGACAAGTATGCAAGCTACTGGACCATAATGGCCCTGGACCTTGTCATATCCGTCATTGCCTCTGTCTTTTCGGTGATGGCAGTCCGTTTCTTCAACGACCCGTTCGGAAGCTTCAGGTTTTTTCTTACCGTCTGGGGCACTGCGTCTGCCCTGACGACCTTGGTCGCCCTTGCCCTGTCGGGCACCTCCTACATCGTCATCCGCCACAGTTCATTCCGCTCCATCGGCAAGTTCATGCTGGCCACGACCCTCAAGGAAGCCATGCTGGCGGGATTGATCTTCACCGGAGGCCTTAAGTACTTCGGACTGGACCGATTCCAGATCGAGTGTGAGGTGCTTCTGGTGGATGCCTTGCTCACGCTTTTCCTCTTCATCGTCACGAGAGTCGTCATCATCGCTGCCTTCCAGAATGCTGACAACGACGATGTCGAAAGCAATGTCAAGAGGCTGGGAGTCCTCGTCTTCGGCACTTCCAACAAGGCTGTCGCGATGGTCACAAGACTGAGCTCATCACCAAACTATGACATCCTGGGCTTTATTACCTTTGACCAGGACCATGCCTCCAAGGTCATCCAGGACAGGAGCGTGTTTGCTGTGGAGACCTCGGATGACCTGGCGGCCCTGAAGTCGAGGCTTGGAGTCCAGTGCATCCTTTTTGCTGACGAATCACTCGCCAGGCAGGAGAAGGATCGCCTGATCCCGATGTGTCTGGATCTTGGACTTCACATCCTCAATTCGCCGAGAATCGACGACGTGACTTTCGGTGCGATGTCCCAGCATGCGATCCAGGAGGTCTCCGCAAAGCAGGATGATTACATCCCTGACGGCATGGGAACCATTGAGCGTGAGACAAAACGCGTGGTGGATTGCATTCTCGCAGGTCTTCTCCTTGTTGTCTTCTCTCCTCTCTTCCTGATAGTCTACATCGCGATCAAGATGGAGGACCATGGCCCGGCAATCTACAGGCAGGAACGTCTGGGACGTTTCGGCAGACCTTTCCACATCCTCAAGTTCCGCTCGATGAGAACAGATGCCGAGGCTGCAGGCCCTGCGCTCTATGCCGGAGACGAAGATCCACGCCTTACCAAGGTCGGAAAGTTCATCCGTCAGCACCACCTTGACGAGCTTCCGCAGCTCTGGAATGTCTTCGTCGGAGACATGTCCTTCGTCGGTTACCGTCCGGAAAGGAAGTTCTACATCGACAAGATCATGGAAGTTGACCCTAGGTACTACTATCTTTACCAGATACGTCCCGGTGTCACCTCCTACGCCACTCTGAACAATGGCTACACCGACACGATGGAGAAGATGCTCCGCCGTCTCGAGTTTGACCTCTACTATCTCCGCCACCGTTCGTGGTGGTTTGACATCAAGATCCTTTGGATGACATTTGCGAACATCGTCTTCGGCAAGAAGTTCTGACAGCATCTCCATGAGGATTCTCCAGCTAGGCAAGTTCTATCCCGTCAAGGGAGGCGTCGAGAAAGTCATGTACGACCTCGTTACAGGACTCTCCTCGCGCGGGATCAGGTGTGACATGCTCTGCGCCTCTGCCACCCCCGGTCCAGGCTTCACAGTCCCTGTCAATGAATATTCAGACGTGCACGTGTGCCGCACTCTTCGGAAGGTGGCATCCACGATGCTGTCGCCTGCGATGATTCTCAAGCTGCGCAGGATGGCGCGGGACTATGACATCATTCATGTCCACCATCCGGACCCGATGGCGGCCCTTGCCCTCATGCTCTCCGGGTACAGGGGGAAGGTCGTCCTGCACTGGCACAGCGACATCCTGAAGCAGAAGGCTCTTCTCCGCGCATATTCGCCAATCCAGTCCTGGCTTATACGCAGGGCAGACATGATTGTCGGGACGACGCCTGTCTATGTGAAGGAGTCTCCGTTCCTGGCTGAGGTCCAGGACAAGGTCACCTATCTTCCGATCGGAGTCGATCGTGTCGTGGCTGATCCTTCCAAAGTCGAGGAGGTCAGGCGGGCTTTCGCCGGCAAGAGGCTGATCCTCAATGTAGGCAGGTGCATATATTATAAAGGTCATGAGTATCTGATCGAAGCCGCGGCGATGCTCCCGGATGATTGTCATCTGATCTTTGCCGGTGAAGGCCCTCTGCGGGGGAAGGATCAGGAACTCATTGAGTCCCTGGGCCTTCATGACAAGGTGTCGATGCTCGGGTTTGTCTCTGATGAGGACCTGGCTGCTCTCTATGAGGCTTGTGACGTCTTTGTCCTGAGTTCGGTCGAAAAGACCGAGGCTTTCGCCATCGTCCAGATCGAGGCCATGTCCTGTGGCAAGCCTGTCGTCGCTACGCGTATCCCTGGGTCTGGAGTCGGCTGGGTCAATGCTGACGGGGAGTCTGGACTGAATGTCCCGGTCCGCGATTCCAAGGTTCTGGCCGACGCGATCTCTGCTGTCCTTGCTCCGGAAAGGTATGGGGAGTTCAGCTCTGGAGCACGGTCGAGGTACCAATCGATGTTCACAAAGGAATCCATGTTGGACAGGTGCATCGGAATGTATTCGGATTGTATCTGATTTTTTTATAACTTTGCGAGTTATGGCAATCAGGGTTAAAGAAGGCCTGAAACTCAGGAAAATAGGGGACTGCTTCATGGTAGTCCGCTCGGTGAGTGGAAGCGCGGATCTTTCACGTGTCCTCACGCTCAACGAGTCAGCTGCTTTCTTGTGGAACAAGACGCTTGAATCCGGAGGTTGCCAGGAAGAGCAGTTGGTGGAATGGCTGCTTGGAGAATATGATGTCGAGCCGGAAATCGCGAGAGTGGATGTGAGGGAGATGCTTGAAAACTGGCTCTCGAACGGTTTGATTGCCTGTGATGGATCTGTCAAGGACGCATAGGGCATTGCTGACACTTGTCAGGGCAGGTCTCTGGGAGACAGCGCCGGACGATCCGGATGCACTCAGGCTTGACGAGACGGAGTGGATGGCTGTGCTGGAAGAGGCGAGAGCCCAGACAGTCGTGGGGCTGGTCTGGGGAGGCTTGGCTTAAGTGGAGGATGGTGATTTGTTGCCTGGTATGCAGGTCCGCTGCCTTTTGGCAATCGCAGTGGATGAGTGTGAGACCAACTATGAGAAGATGGTGTCGGTTGCGGGTGACCTGTTTGCTGCCCTTGAATCCGATGGGCTTCATCCGGTCTTGCTGAAAGGGCTTGCGTCTGCAGAGTTGTACGAGCACCCGGAACTCCGCCAGAGCGGAGACATCGACATCTACTTTGACGCGGATGAATATGCCAGAGCCGTCCGTCGGGACTCTGTCGCTGAGGCGGATGGCGGATTGTGGTACAGTTTCGAAGGAGTGAAGGTTGAGCATCATGCAAGCTTGATTGATGTTTCAGCACCGAATAAGAAGAAGTTCATTGAATGTCTTGCCCGCGATTGCGGGTGGGGAATGACGAGCGGAGGATTGCGGACCACGGCGCCTCTTGTAACATTGCTTATGCTGGACTCTCATGCGATGAAGCATGCAGTCGGCAGAGGCGTTGGATTGAGGCATTGCTGTGATTTTGCAAGAGCCAGGAAGGTCCTTGATTATGATCGGACTGGATTCCTTGAGTGCTGTGCGAGGCTTGGCATAGGCCGCTGGAACAGCGTTTTTGAGTCCATGTGCGATTCGTGGCTTGGACCGGTTGCATCTGGCACGGCGTCACCTCTTGCGGAAAGCCTTCTTGAGAGAGTCCTTGAAGGGGGTAACTTTGGCAGAAAGACTGTGGGACCGGCTCCCGGGGCGTTCAAGACATTCGCTGCTTTTTGCTCCAACATGGGGTTCTCTCTGAGAGTAGCCCCGGAGGAAACATTCTGGACCGTTCTTTCCTTGTTGGGGGGACGGCTCGGGAAAATGATTGGTAAAAAAGAATAAAAAGGATAACTACTTATGAGAAAGTGTTTTCTGATGCTCGCAGTGGCTCTGGTTGCTGCATCCTGCGGTTCATCCAAGAAGTTTGTCTACTTCCAGGACATGTCTGAGGACATGAAGTATGAGATTGCCAACAGACCTGAGGCTGTGATCCGTGTGGATGACAGGCTTGGCGTCGTCGTCAACTGCAAGAGCCCGGAACTCGCCATCCCTTTCAACACTCAGGGAGGTCTTCTCCAGGTTGATGTTGACGGTCAGTATCAGGATGGGCCTGCCCTTTCCAAGGGAGGCTATCTTGTGGATTCGAATGGAGAAATCTCATTCCCGCTGATCGGCAAGGTCCGCATCGAGGGCTTGACCCTCGCAGAGGCATCATCCGCCATCAGGGCGAAGATCATCGAGGGCGGCTACATCAACGATCCTTCTGTCTCCATGGAATTCCTTAACATGAAGGTGACAGTCCTTGGTGCAGGTACCGCTGGCGTGTACTCTTCCGAAGGCAATGAGCGGGTTACCATACTCGGTGTCATCGCCAAGACAGGAGACATTCCTTACAATGGAAGGGTTGACAATGTCATGGTCATTCGCGAGGTGGATGGTTTCCGCGAGCTTTACAAGATGGATCTCCGCTCCAAGTCGGTCTTCGATTCTCCAGGATTCTATCTCCAGCAGAATGACATCGTCTATGTCGAGCCTAAGTTCAAGGATAGTGAACCGTTCATGAAGACTGCCCAGTACATGACAACCGCCATGTCTATGATCTCTACGGTCTCCACGATCCTCATCCTCATGATTTCACTCCACGTCATCTAGACTTAACTCTTTCTTCCAATGGCAAGCAAACAGACCAAGAAGTCCTCTGCAAGCGAGGTCAATGTCGCCGACATATTCCTTTACCTGATGACCAAGTGGCAGTGGTTCCTGCTGTCGGTGATCATCTTCATGAGTCTTGCGTGGTTCAAGTACGAGAAGGCGCCGAGGGTGTACTCCCGTACCGCCACCGTCTACATCAAGGATCCTGCGAACAAGACTCAGTCGGCCAGCCTTGACCGCTACGACAACTTCATCAACAAGGTCAATGTGACCAACGAGATCTTCCGATTCCGCTCCAAGGATCTTCTTTCAGAGGTCGTCAAGAGGACGAATGCCGATGTGAGCTACACTGTCCCGGAGCGTCTTCACACCAGGGAATTGTATGGTCAGTCTCCTGTGATCGTTTCCTTTATCGGCGAGAATCCAGGTGCGGCGTCTTTCAAGATTACCCTGAAGGGAGACGATGTCGTGTACGTTTCTGATTTCAGTAATGGATCCAAGGACATGGCTGTCACCTTGAGGGATACTGTCTCGGCTGGTGACCTCAGGTTCAGCGTTTTCCCTTCGAACTACTACCTCAAGACGATGTTCAACGAGGGTATTACCGTTACCAAGGTGCCGGTCCCTGCCATGGTCGGCTACTATCAGGCCAATCTTGGAATCAATCAGGAAACGTCCGAAGCATCGATCCTGAATCTTACCATCAAGGACAGTTCGCCGATCCGTGCCGGTGAGGTGCTGAACATGCTCATCACCGTCTACAACGAGCAGTCCATCAGGGATAAGAACATGGTCGCCATCAACACGGCGAACTTCATCAGCGAACGTCTCGCCATCATCGAGAGTGAGCTTGGCGGTGTCGAGTCCGATCTTGAGGACTTCAAGAGGAGCAATCAGATTGTGACAGACATTGGCGAATCTGCGAGCCAGTTTTCTTCCGAGAGCCGTCAGTATGGCTCCGATGTCTCTGACCTTGACAATCAGATCCAGATGGCTCAGTATGTCAAGGAGTATCTTGTCGATCCATCCAAGGAGACGGAACTCATTCCGGCCAACACCGGAATCAACAGCCCTGCAATCGAGTCTCAGATAAGCCAGTACAATGCTCTCCGTCTAAAGAGGAGCAAGCTCATAGCGGATGGCGGAGAGGCCAACCCTGTCGTTCAGGAGGTCAACAGCTCGATGCTCAGTCTCAAGCAGAACATCATCAGGGCGGTTGACAACTACATCACGGATCTTGGCGTTCGCAGGAACGATCTCAAAGGCCGCGTTGATCGTGCACAGGTGCGCATGGCCTCGATTCCTGCGAAGGAGCGTCAGATGCTGTCGATCGAGCGCCAGCAGAAGATCAAGGAGCAGCTGTATCTGTTCCTTCTCAACCGTCGTGAGGAGAATGCCATCTCGCAGGCGATGGCCGACAACAATGCCCAGGTCATCAACAGCCCTGATGGTCCATCGTCTCCGATTTCTCCTTCTCGAAACAGGATTCTCCTCCTGGGCTTCCTTATCGGTATGGCGATCCCTGCAGTGATATTCCTCATCGCTATGTTCCTTGACACGAAGGTTCACACCAAGCGTGAGATCAGAGAGGCTGTCAGTGTTCCGTTCCTCGGTGAGATTCCTCTTGACAGGGAGTCCATCAAGCGCAAGAAGAAGAGCGGTGAGCCTGCGATCCCTGTGAAGTCGGATCCTGAGGGAATCATTGCAGAGGCTTTCAGCATCCTCAGGACGAACATGAACTTCGTCCGTCATGAGGGCAAGCCTTGCCAGGTGATCACTCTTACGTCCTTCAATGAGAGCGCCGGAAAGACATTCGTGTCCAGCAACCTGGCTCTCAGCCTTGCGAAGACGGGCAAGAGTGTCATCATCGTTGACCTCGACATCAGGAAGGCTACGATGAGCCGTATCTTCAACTTGAACAAGATCGGTATCACCAATTATCTTGCTGATTCGGAGATCAAGGTCGATGACTTGATTCAGAAGGATGGCCTCTTTGGTGAGATTGACCTTATCCCAGCAGGTGCCGTTGCCCCGAATCCTGCGGAACTTCTTATGGAGTCCCGCCTTGATGACCTGATTGCGGTCCTCAGGGAAAGGTATGACTACATCCTTGTGGATAATGTTCCTGTCGGTATCGTTGCGGATGCTACGATCTCCAACAGAATCGCTGACCTGACGATGTTCATCGGCAAGGCTGGCGTCCTTGACCGCCGTCAGCTTCAGGACCTTGAGGACATCTACCTGGGCAAGGAACTTACCAACCTTGTGTTTGTTTTCAATGGTACTTCTGTCCATAGTCTCGGCTACAGCCATTATGGTTATGGCAACTATGGCTACGGCTATGGTTATGGCTACGGCAAGAAGTATGGCTACGGTTACGGTGACAAGGAAAGAAAAAAATCGAAGAAAAAGTAAGAAAAATTTGTAATTGATTTTTTTTTGTTCTATGTTTGCTTGGGACGGGAGCCCTTCTAGCTCCCAGCGTTCTCTCCCTTAAACTCATCCTTGGACAAACTATTCTCGTGTTTAACTGATTTAAATGCATGAGAGTATGAAAAGGTTTTTCTTTTTTGCCGCTTTCTTAGTAGCGTCTGCATCTTGCCAGATGACGGCACTGATGGAGGACATGGATATCGTAAACGACGCTGATGCCGTCGTCATTTCAGAGGTGTCTGCATCTTACGCTGCAGCACCTGAGACAAAGACAATCAGAGAGGCTGACCTTTCAGTCTCATGGCTGCCGGGAGATGCAATCAATCTCTTCTATGGTGGCTCTTCAAGCAGGTTCGTCTCCACGAATGAGGAAGTCGCTCCGGTTGCGACCTTCGCAGGTTCCCTCAATGCTGTCCTCGGCGGCAGCGAGGAAGGTGAGGACATCATGTTCTACGGCCTTTATCCTTACGATGAGACTGCAACTGTCAGCAATGGCATGATCACCACGACCGTGAAGGCTAGCCAGGTGGCAGAAATCAACACATTCGCAGATGATCTGTTTGTTTCCATGGCTTGCTCACCTAACACAAGCCTCGGTTTCTACAACCTCCTTGGCGGTCTCAAGTTCTCTGTCAAGCAGGCAGGTGTACGCCAGGTAGTCTTCAAGGGCCGCAACAATGAGGTCATTGCTGGAAGGGTCGAGACCAAGTTCACTGCTGACGGCTACCCTGTTGTCAACAGAGTTATCGATGGTGCGACCGAGATCACGGTCACAGCTCCGGACGGAGGCGTTCTCGAGCCTGGCAAGTATTACTACGTCGTGATGCTTCCTCAGACCTTCGCCTCTGGTTTCACCATGGAGTTCATTACATCTGACAAGGTCGGTGTCTACACCCGTCTCCTCTCAACGACCATCAACCGTTCGAGATTCGCTTCCCTTACTTCTGCTGACAAGAGTGTCACCTACACTACCACCAACAGAGATGTCATGTACAACGTCTCACAGGCACTCCAGAACTGTTCTCTCGAGAGCACAGAGTACACCGTCGCAGAAGGCTCTGCTTACTATTCAGAGATCACTCTTGACGAAGGCTATTCACGCCTCAGCTATGTCCGCATCACCATGGGTGGTGTAGATTGCACCGCTGATTACTACAGGGAGGGCGTGGATCAGGAAGGAAATCCTACATTTGCTGTCGACATCCCGGCTGTTACCGGTGACGTGAACATCTCTGTCGTTGCAGCAACGTCCGACATCCTTTACGATGTCTATTACAATCTTGATGGCTGCACCGCTCAGTTTGCTTCTGCAAGCGTCATCGCAGGTCATGACTATGAGTTCTCGATCACTCCTGATGAGGGATGTGGAAAGTGCGAGATCAATGTCACTGTCGGTGGTGTCAACAGGCCGCTTGTCAGCAATGAGGTGCAGTATGTGGCTGCTACTGCCACTGTCCCTGCTCATTATCTGGTTACTCTCTCGAATGTACAGGGCGATGTCGTTGTGAATGCTTCAGCGTTCTACTACACCATCGAGTCCATCACCGCAAGTGAGCTTACCGGAATGTCCATCGGCCAGTCTAAGGATGTCCTTCTCTTCTGCATTGGATCCAAGAGGGGCGCAAACGCTACTCCTTATTTCCTTGGCAGCAACAGCTCGGCGACTAATTTCTGGAAGTTCTTTGAGTCGAATGCAGAGGATACGACAATCTTCAACCACATTTTCAGGAATGCAACAGATTATGTATTCGACTCTGCAACTGAGTTGCTTGACAGTGACTGGAGCTATCAGACCAGGCTTGACTACTATGTCTACACGATCGAGAAGCTTTCAGATTCGTCGTACAGTATTCTCCACAAGCGCGACAGCAAGTACATAAAGTCTTCTACTGTTTCGACTGGCCTTTACACTATGGATCAGAATGGCTCAGATGCTCTGTTCTCGGTAGAACGGTCTGATTCCATGACCAACGGTGTCTTATTTACTGATTCCGAATATTACCTTAACGGAGAGTCAACTAAATATTATACTGTTTCTCGTTCGCAGACAATTTCCGATTCTTGTATCTGGTATGTCTATGAGCTTTCGAGCAGCCTTCTTGAGGAGGAGTAGTAATGCTCAAAGAGGCATATTCCATTCCTGAGTTGAATCTGTTGGAACTTGATCCAGGAGACATTGGCAAGCCTCTCTGCGGGTCTCATGAAGGGACTGGAGACGGGGATGAGGAACTTCCGGAAGAATGATGCCTTAATCATAATGATAATAGTAATGAAGGGGGACGAAATGTCTCCCTTTTTTTTATTTTTTTAAGTCTTTGTATTATTTTTAAATTGTTGTAACTTTGCATGTTGTAATGTAAGTTGTATGTATTATAGTTTAACAACCATGAAAAAACCATATGAGAAGCCAAGCACGGCCAGCTATGAGGTCTTTCTCTCAAAGGGCGTGCTGACTGAGTCGATTGTCGAGGTCGATGCTGAGGTTAAGGTCAAGGCGTTCAAGGACGGCTTTGACGCCCTTGGTTCCGATGGATTCGAGGTTGGTTTTGAGTAGAATGACCAATCAGGCAGTTATGAAGAAGTTTTTATTCGCAGCATTGTTGGCGGTTGTCTTTTTGCCGTCATGTGACAAGGAAGCTGGCTTCAAGGGAAGTGCCCCTGTCGGTTTCTCAGTCATCAGTACAGAGACAAGGGGCTCTGTAGTCACAACCAATTCAATCAACACTCTCGGAGAAAAGTTCCTGATTGATCTTTTCGATGCAGACACCAAGGCTGTCGTGGCTCTTGACGCTACGGCAACTTGCTCGGATGCTGTCACCGACAACCAGAAGGATGGAAAGGAGTGGATCATGGATCCTGTTGTCTACTGGGAGGATCCTAAGGTCGGCGGTGGCAAGAGGACCATGGACGCATGGTGCCGTTACCCTGTCAAGCTCAACGGTTCGATGGGCCTTGTTGCTTCTACCTCTGGATCTTCAGGCTCGATCTACGGGAGGGGTGATGATGGCAATGTCGTCAGGATCAACGATGACCGCACTGCTCTCTCGTTCAACTACATGTCCTACTATGAGGAAGGTGCCGAGGAAGGT
>JAGHSC010000217.1 GCA_018066065.1 Candidatus Cryptobacteroides faecihippi | reverse complement strand
TGGTTGCTCCTAAGGGATCAGGTACCTCACTCCGTACCATGTTCCTCGAGGGCCGTGGCCTCAACTCTTCATACGCAGTATATCAGGACGCTACAGGCCGTGCAATGGAGCGCACACTCGCACTCGGTATCGGTATCGGTTCAGGTTACATGTTCGAGACTACATTCCAGCGTGAGGCTACTTCAGACCTTACAGGTGAGCGTGGCTCACTCATGGGCGCTATCCAGGGTCTCCTCCTCGCACAGTACGAGGTTCTCCGTGAGAACGGCCACTCTCCAAGCGAGGCATTTAACGAGACCGTCGAGGAGCTTACACCGTCCCTCATGCCACTCTACGCGCAGAAGGGTATGGACTGGATGTACGCTAACTGTTCTACCACCGCTCAGCGTGGTGCCCTCGACTGGATGGGACCATTCCACGATGCCATCAAGCCTGTAGTTCAGAAGCTCTACGCATCAGTGAAGTGCGGAAACGAGGCTCAGATCTCGATCGATGCGAACTCGAAGCCTGACTACCGTGTAGGTCTCGAGGCAGAGCTCAAGGCTCTCCGTGAGAGCGAGATGTGGCAGACCGCTGTCACCGTACGTCAGCTCCGTCCTGAGAACGACGACAAGTAATGATCCCGGACAAGGTTCTCATACTCGACACCACTCTCCGCGACGGAGAGCAGACCGCCGGAGTGTCCTTCAATGCCGATGAGAAGCTGGCCATCGCCAAGCTGCTCCTGGAGGAACTGAAGGTCAACCGAATCGAGGTCTGCTCCGCCCGTGTGTCCGAAGGTGAGTTCCAGATGCTGTCACGACTTTGCTCATGGGCTGCGACCAGAGGTCATCTCGACCAGGTCGAGGCCCTGGGTTTCGTGGACGGCGGAGCTTCCGTGGAATGGATTTCGTCAGCAGGTGGAAAGGTTGTCAACCTTCTGGCCAAAGGGTCTCTGAAACATGTCCAGGGTCAGCTCGGAAAGACCCCGGAGGAGCACGTCGCAGACATCAAGGCAGTCATCGCACAGGCTCAGGCCAAGGGCATGGATGTCAACATCTATCTTGAAGACTGGTCCAACGGAATGATCGATTCCAAGGACTATGTCTTCTTCATGATGGACAGCCTCAAGGACACGGGGATCAAGCATTTCATGCTCCCCGACACCCTTGGAATCCTCAATCCTACCCAGACCAGGCTTTTCTGTACGGAGATGGTTGAGAAGTACCCTGACTGCAGCTTCGACTTCCACGCCCACAACGACTATGACCTCGCGGCAGCCAATGTCTACGAGGCTGTCAAGATGGGCATCACCGGCATCCACACCACCGTGAACGGTCTTGGCGAGAGAGCCGGCAACATCCCTGTCTCCAGCGCACTCGCCATCCTGAATGACCACCTGAAGGTCCCGAACACCCTTGTCGAGGCTTCGCTGACCCATGTCTGCCACTATGTCGAGACCATCTCCGGCATCCGCATCCCGGCCAACAAGCCGCTCATCGGCGAGAACGCCTTCACCCAGACGGCGGGCATCCATGCAGACGGAGACAAGAAGGCAGGCCTCTACGAGAATGCCCTCATCCCGGAGCGTTTCGGCAGGGTCCGTGAATATGCTCTCGGAAAGAACAGCGGCAAGGCGAGCGTCCTGAAGAACCTCGAGCGCTTCGGAATCCATCTTACCTCCGAGCAGATGAAGCTCGTCACCGACCGCGTCGTCGAGCTCGGTGACAAGAAGGAATCTGTAACTGCGGAGGATCTTCCGTTCATCATCGCGGATGTCCTCAAGAGTGGAGTCTCGACCACGAGGGACAACATCCATGTGGTCAACTACAATCTCTCGCTTGCCTACGGCATGCGTCCCGTGGCTTCCCTGAAGATCAACATCCATGGGCAGGACCACCAGGAGACGGCATCCGGAGACGGTGTCTACGATGCCTTCATGAAGGCTCTCTGGAAGATCTACGACAAGCTTGGCAAGAAGCATCCGAAGCTGGTGGACTACCAGATTTCGATCCCTCCTGGAGGAAAGACCGATGCTCTCGTCGCAGCGACCATTTCCTGGGACAACGACGGACGTCTCCTCAAGACCAGAGGCATCGATTCAGATCAGAATGAGGCGGCAATCAAGGCGACCATCAAGATGCTCAACCTCATCGAGAACATAGAAATAAACGCAAAACAATAATTTATCATGGCAGAATTGGATTGGTCAAATCTTTCTTTCAAGTACAGAAAGACTGATTCCATCATCGTCAGCTACTACAGGGATGGCCAGTGGTCACCTCTCGAGGCTGTAAAGGATTTCGATTTCCACTTCAGCGCTTTCGCTGGAGTCTTCCATTACGCTAACTCCTGCTTCGAGGGCCTTAAGGCTTTCAGGGGTGTTGACGGTAAGGTGCGTCTCTTCCGTCCGGACGAGAACGCAAAGCGAATCCAGAGAAGTGCCGGCCATCTTGACATGGCTGCTCCGACCGAGGAGATGTTCATCGAGGCATGCAGGATGTGCGTCCGTGAGAACATCGAGTACCTTCCTCCTTATGGCTATGGTGCTTCGATGTATCTTCGCCCTGTCATCATCGGCATGAACCCGCAGCTTGGCATCGCATCGTCGACAGAGGTCCTTTTTGCAGTGATGTGCGCCCCTGTGGGCACATATTCAGGAGCAAAGAGCCTTTCTCCTGGCACTGCAACCCTCGCAAGGAACTATGACCGCGCTGCTCCTAACGGAACGGGTGCATTCAAGATCTCTGCAAACTATGCGACATCCCTGCATCCTTACAACCTTGCTCACAGGCAGGGCTACAGGGAGCTTCTCTTCCTCGATCCTGCCACCAAGACCAAGATCGATGAGTTCGGTTCATCCAACTTCCTCGCCATCAAGGGCAACACCTATGTGACTCCGCTTTCTGACTCTGTCCTTCCTTCAATCACCAACAAGACCCTCCAGGCTGTTGCAGCAGATTTCGGAATGACTGTCGAGAAGAGAGTAGTCCTTGTTGAGGAACTTGCTGAGTTCGAGGAGGTCAACGCATGTGGTACCGCTGTCGTGATCACTCCTATCTGCTCGATCGACGACAAGCCTACCCTTGAGAGCACCGAGGTCACCAAGACTTACCACATCCCTTCAGGAGACGAGTGCGGAAAGGTCAGCCGCAAGCTGTATGACCGCATCCGCGGCATCCAGGACGGCCTCGAGGAGGACACCCACGGCTGGTGCTACGAGCTTTAGTCCCTTGGTTAGGGGTATGAAACGACACGAAGCATCATACAGGGCAGCCATCGTGCTGGCGTTGTCCATCCTGATTCTCATGCCATCCTTGACGGCCAGGGCGCTGGATGGGAAGAGCACGCTTAAATTGACGTAAGCTATGTCGTGCCGGAGGAGGACGATGTGCGTGAGCATGTCACCCGCTGGCAGGACTACAAGTTCGGAATGTTCATCCACTGGGGCATCTACAGTGAGATCGGAGTCATAGAATCCTGGTCCCTGGTGCCGCAGCCTGTCAGCTGGATGTATCGCCCAAGGCGCGAGAGGAGCATGTCCTACAATGAGTACGTAGACTTCTACCACAACCTGTATCGTTCGTTCTACCCCTTCCACTTCAACCCATCTGAATGGGCGGAGGCTGCCAGCTATGCTGGCATGAAGTACATGGTGTTCACTACGAAGCATCATGACGGCTTCTGCATGTTCGACACCAAGGCCACGGACTACAAGGTCACTTCCAAGGATTGTCCTTACGGCAGGACCAGCCATCCGAACATCGCAAAGGAGGTGTTCCAGGCATTCAGGGAGAAAGGCATCATGCCGGGAGCGTATTTTTCTGTCGCGGACTGGCATCACCAGGACTACTGGTGGGATTTCTTCCCTCCGAAGGACACAAAGATCAACTATCCCGTGAAGGATTTCCCGGAGAAATGGGAACGTTTCCAGGATTTCCTTGTCCAGCAGGTGTGCGAACTCACTGATGGTACCTACGGAGATTTGGAGATGCTGTGGTTTGACCTCTGCCACCCAACCGAGGACGGCAGCGCCGAAGTTCCCTGGGACAGGATGGCATCGGTCGCGCGTGCCAACCAGCCTGGCATCATGATGGTTGCCAGAGGCACCGGAGGCAAGTACGAGAACTACAAGACTCCTGAGCAGACTATTCCAGAAGAGGCATTGGACTGTCCATGGGAGTCTTGCATCACGATGACGGGCTCATGGTCATACAGGCCAGGATGGGCTTACAAATCCACAAGGGAGATTCTGAACATACTGGTCAAGGTGGTTTCCAGGGGTGGCTCGCTGCTCCTCAATGTGGGGCCAAGGCCTGACGGAACGCTGGAGGACGAAGCTTACGAGAGGCTCCATGAGATCGGGGACTGGATGCAGGTGAACTCCGATGCGATCTACGGGACAAAGGCATGGAGCACCTGCCAGGACGGCAAGGTGTGCTTTACCTCAAAGGGTGATACTGTCTATGCTTTCTACATGGCAGGGGAAGGGGAGGATGGCCTTCCTTCCGAGATCACATTCGGTGGGGTCAATCCATCCGGCAGCATCACCATGCTGGGTTACGACAAGCCACTGAAATGGAAGCGGAACGCTGATGGCCGCATCACCGTCATCATCCCTCAAAAACTCAGGGATAAGTTGCCTTGCCAGCACATCTGGACCCTGAAGATGAATGGAACCAAAGAATAATGAATATGAAACGAACAATCGTCACATTTCTTTCAATCTGTGCCGTGCTTTCCCTCTCGGCACAGGACAAGGTCATCCAGAAAGTTCTGGAGACCGGCCGCACCGACAATCAGACAATAGTCCATGCAGACTTCCCCTCCAACCGGATCGGCGGCAGACCGATCGGCTCCCACAGTCTTCAGGACGCTGAGGCATGGGCTGCCGAGACCTTCCGCAGCTGGGGTCTTGAAGTTGTCACGCAGGAGGTTGGTGAGATCGGAGTAGGTTTCACCCGTGGTCCGTGGTCAGGCAGGATGCTTGGCGGAGAAGGCATGCAGCTCCATTTTGTCACACCTACCTACACGGCTGGCACGAAGGGCCCTCAGAAAGGCCGCGTCCTGATCGAGCCACGCAGCCGCGCCGAGTTCGAAAGCATGAAGGGAGCCCTCAAGGGAGCCTGGGTGCTGATCGGCGGAGAGTCCAACGGATTCGCCCTGGACTGGTCCGAAAGGGGAGACTCTCTCCGCGCCGTGAAGATTGCAAGGAACGAGGAGATCGCCAAGGAAAACAACGAGATCCGCATGTGGAACTGGACCCACAAGGAGGATGAGCAGAAGCCTTACAAGGACTATGAGTCGGAGCCTGCGCTCTTCTACCGCGAGATGGTCCAGGCCGGCGTGCTTGGTTTCATCCAGAGTGCCAAGGTGCCGATGCAGGCCCACTATGACAGGCTCAACTGCTACAATCTCACCATGGAGAACCTCCCGACCGTCTGCGACATCAAGCTTGACAGCCACCAGTACGACGTGATCAAGGAGATGACCCGCGAGCGCCGCGACTTCATGCTCGAGTTCGACATCCGCAACCACTTCTTCAAGGGCCCTGTCAAGTACCACAACGTCATCGGCATGATCAAGGGCAGCAAGTATCCTGATGAATATGTGATCCTCGGAGGCCATCTCGATGCCTATGACATCGCAAGCGGTGCGGTGGACGACTGCAACGGCGTCTCCGTGACCATGGAGGCTGCCAGGCTGCTCGCCACCAGCGGCGCAAAGCCGAAGAGGACGATGCTCTTTTGCCTCTGACAGGTGAGGAATATGGGCTCCTCGGCTCCAAGTACTTCGTGGAGAGCGGCTTTGCTCCGCTTGACAAGATCTCCAACTACTTCAACCGCGACGGAGGTCCGCTCTGCGCAGTCAGCGTGACCGCAACTCCCGCAATGTACGACGACTTCGTCAAGGTGTGCGAGCCCGTGCTTGGATATTCGCAGGACATTCCTTTCACTGTGAACAAGCGCGAGGGTGAGCCTCGTCCGCGCCCCAAAATGGCCGGAGGCTCCGACCATGCCTATTTCGCGATGAACGGAGTGCCGACCATAGGCCTCAACGAGGAAGACATCAAGGGCTACGATTTCAACTACCGTGAGATCTGGCACACCGAGAGCGACAACTACAACAAGCTGATTCCAGAGTACCTTGAGCACTCGGCAGTGATGAGCGCCGTGATTTCCTACGGCATCGCCAACCTGCCGCATCTCCTCTCCCGCGACGGCCTTTACAAGGAATGACGGGTAACGGCTCGTGACCGTGCTCTGATTTATTCTTAAACCTATGTATCATGAAGAGTTATTTCAATTATCTGTCAGCGGTATTGTGGCTGATAGCCGCTGTCAGTTGCACAAAACCTGAAAGCCAGGGAACTGATCATGAAAAGGATGATGGAAAGTTTTCCATCACAGCCTCTTTCGTGAATGATCAGACTTGGCCGGAGACGGAGGAGCAGAGAAAGATCTATTGGAACCCTGGTGATGAGATCAATGTCTTCTACGTACTGAAGTATGGAAAACTTGTTTCTGAACTCCCCTCTCCTGCTGTAGAATCGCGTTTTACAGGAGATTTCAAATTTGAATTCGGCTCGCAGGGTGGAGGAAAGTTCCTTTGGGCCCTTTATCCATACAAGGAGAATGCACAATGTAACGGAGCTGAGATTCTGACTACGCTTCCTTCTGTGCAGACAGGAAAAGAAGGCTCATTTTCAAAAGAAATGAACATTGCGATCGCTGTTTCTGAGACTCCTTCATTCTATTTCCGTTTTGTCTGTAGTGGAATCAGGTTCTCCGTGACTCGTGACGACGTCAGACAGGCTGTACTTCAAAGTCGTGACAGAGAAAGTCTTGCCGGAGACGTAACTGTCACCTTCGATTCTGGAGATCCGGTTGTGAAAAAGGTCTATGACGGGACATCCTCCATCACTTTGAATGCTCCTGATGGTGGAACATTCAAGCCTGGCAAATGGTACTATATCGTTACTATCCCCAGTTTGCTGAAAAAAGGTTTCTGGCTTACTTTCAACACAAAGGATAAAAGCGCCACTCATAATCACTTCGAGAGTATCAACATTGTCAGGTCTTCGTTCGAGTCCTTTCCGGATGCTGACAGCGGACTGGAATACAAGGACAAGCTTCCTGAGCCGACTGGCAAGAACATAACATTCAAGAATCCTGTCACGAAGAGATTCTGCTTGCGTTATGACACGGATAATGATGGAGAACTATCCTATGAAGAGGCTGCTGCTGTGAAGTCTCTCTCCTTCATTAGCGATGGCCAGCTGACTGAATTCGATGAATTCAGATTCTTCACCGGACTGACCAGTCTCCCTGCCGGTGCATTTACAGAATGTCAATCGTTAAGGACGATTACAATTCCGGAAGGAATAAAGGCCATTGGCAGTAATGCATTCCAGTACTGTGAAAAGCTTGAATCCGTGACAATTCTCGGAGATGTCCTCGAGAGCATCGGAAGCAGGGCTTTTGCATTTTGCAAATCTCTTGAGTCGATTGATTTCCCACCGGATTTGCATTCTTTAGGCAACAGAGCCTTCTTCGGCTGCAGTTCTCTCAAGTCGATTGTGATTCCGGACTCTGTCCGCGAAGTGTTCCCCAACGTTTTTGAGGACTGTGTTTCTTTAACATCGGTACAGTTTCCTCGCTTGCTCAGCGTCATTCCAAAAGGTATGTTCAAAGGATGCATATCGTTGGAGGAGATTGTGTATCCGGAGAACGCCTCGATTATAGAAGAAGAAGCCTTTGTGCGTTGTGCTTTCTTCAAGGAAGGGGTTTCCAGAATGGATGTTCCTGCTTCTGTGAAGACAATCCGCTCTGAAGGCATACCTGCTGCGAAGAATGTCTTTCTGACCTCTATGACACCCGTCACGATTGAAGGGAGGCCATTTGCTGCCTATGCGCGGATCTTTGTCCCATCATCATTGGTTGCTGGATACAAGTCCACGCCGGAGTGGAAGCATTACTCTTCCAGAATCTATCCTATGGATGAATATCCATTTCCGGAATCTGAGTCTCATGCACCGGAGGGTGCTGTGGATCTGGGCTTGTCTGTCTTTTGGTCTTCATCCAATCTGGGTGCTTCATCACCAGAAGAACAGGGATCTTTTTTCTCATGGGGAGAGATTCAGACAAAGAAATACCAGGAAGAATGGTCGTCATACAGATGGACTGAAGGAGATCCTGCGAAATTGACAAAGTACAACACGAAGGAAGAATCGGGTGTTGTCGATGGAAAGACCATTCTTGATCCTGAAGACGATGTGGCAAGTGTGCGCCTTGGGGGCGAGTTCAGAATGCCGACCCTTGAAGATTACCGCGAGTTGTACAACCTCTGCCTCTGGACGATGATGGAAACAGGGGATATCCCTTTTTTCAAGATTACGTCAAGATCGAATGGCAATAGCATTGTCATTTCCATCGGGCCTTTGTACTGGACATCGGAGTTGTTTCTTGAAGATCCGTTCCAAGCTTGGTACATCAGTCATTATCCTGTTGATTTCCATGAAGAAGCGAGTTATCGTTTCGAAATGATGTGTATCCGACCAGTGTCAGATAAATGAGCCTTATGAATAGTATTGTGAGAATAATGTCATTTGCCATGGCGGTCCTGACAGTGCTTCCAGTGTCTTCATGCAAGAAGGACGAGTCTGGAGATGGTACCAGAATGTGGGAGGTCAAAGTCCGGATCGAGCAGCCTGTGTGCGATGCAAGTTCAGGAGCAGAAAGCATTTCCCTGACTTGGAAAGATGGTGCGTCTGTTTCGTTGTTTCAGAAAACCCATATTGCCAGGCCGGGTTATGTGGGACAAGTTGCCAAAGAATTGAAGTACACTTTAAAAAGTGGAGCCGGGACGGATGTTGGAATCTTTGAATCACCGAAAGCCACCATTTCAGATCCGATAACCTGTTATTACCCTAGGGAGATGTTGCTTTCTGCGGAGGAGGACCGCATCTTCATTCCTGATCAGAATTCCATTCCGGGAGTGATGGATGAGCGGTCATATCCAATGTGTGCTTTCTCAAGGAACATTGAAGATGGCATTGTGCTGAAGCCTATGATGGCCATAGTTCAAATCAGTTTGACTGGAAACTGCGAACTGCTGGAAATCAATGTCAAAAAGCCGAAAGGTTCCATGGGAGGAGAAGCTACGGTTGATCCTGAAACAGCCTCTCTTGTATTCAAGGGGATGAGATACGAATACAATGGAATCGGATTCGATACACCAGTCATCTTGTCGTCCAAGCCGACAGTGTTCAATTTCGTTGTTCCACCAGGAGAGGATGAGGACATCTTCATCAAGGTGATTTCCACGAAACATGGAGTTCTGTCAAAGACCTTCCATCATCAGACTTTCAAAGCTGGTGTGATCAGGAGACTTGCAGACTGGGACTTCGGAACAGGGATCAATAATTACGAAGGTTTGGGCAGCGGCGTTAAAGTTGCAGGAATCACTTGGGCTCCAGCTAATTGCGGACAGGATGATGATAATCCGGAAGGACTTCTTTACCAATGGGGAAGAAAGTACGGTCAGTCTTATGAAGCTGGTAGTCTGGAGCCGGTTAAGATGGTGGAAGAGTACGGAGCCGATTCTTTCTTCAGGAACTATTTCGGAAAAGCGTATCCGGATAACCGGAATTGGTTCTCTTGGGTTGATTCTTCATTATGGACGGAGTATCGTGGTGTCAATGATCCTTGTCCTGAAGGATGGAGGGTTCCCAGGAGCGAAGAGCTGGAAAAGCTGGAAACGGAGAGTTCGAGATGGGAGGAAAGAGTGTCGGTTTCAGGAAGGAGATTCTATGGACGAGTTTTCGGAACAGGTGAATCGACAGTGTTCTTCCCGGCTTCGGGTAAACGCAGCATGGATGGTAGCGTGACAGGATTCAATGAATCGGCAGGATACTGGTCATGTCAGCTGAACAAAGCTCTTTCTGTTGAAGAGAATGGTGCGGAGTTGGTAGAACGCCCTCTTGCAGAAGGTCATCATGTCCGTTGTGTCAGCAATCGTTATGATTGATGTCCATTTTGAAACAGGGCGGCAATTTGCTATCTTTGTCTTTATTCCATAAATGATTCAAGGACATGGCTAAAGGAAAGACTCTCGAGGACACTCCGCTGATCAAACAGTTCTTCTCTGTCAAGGCAGAGCACCCGGAAGCGGTGCTGCTGTACAGGGTCGGCGACTTCTATGAGTCATATTCATCTGACGCCGTGCTGATCAGCAAGGTCCTTGGAATCGTCCTCACGAAGAAGTCCAACGGCGACAAGGGCTACATCGAGATGGCAGGCTTCCCGCATCATGCGATCGACGTCTACCTCCCCAAGCTCGTGCGCGCCGGACACAAGGTGGCGGTCTGCGACCAGCTGGAAGACCCGAAGCTCACAAAGAAGCTCGTCAAGAGAGGCATCACGGAGCTCGTCACCCCGGGAATCGCCTTCAACGAGCAGCTTCTCAACCAGAAGGAGAACAACTTCCTCGCAGGCCTGACCTTCGAGAAGGACCTCTGCGGGGCAGCCTTCCTGGACGTCTCCACCGGCTCCTTCCAGGTGGCCCAGGGCTCGCTTGACTACGTCGGAACCCTCCTGGCTTCCCTCAACCCGAAGGAAATCGTCGTCCAGAGAGGCTACGAGAAAGGCGTCAGGGAGAAGTACGGAGACAACCTCTACATCTCCACCGTCGAGGAATGGGCGTTCGTCTACGACGCTGCCGTCGAGAAGCTCAAGAAGCAGCTCGGAGTCAGCTCCCTCAAGGGCTTCGCCGTCGAGAGGTACCCCCTGGGAATATGCTCGGCCGGAGCCTTGATGGTCTACCTCGAGCAGACCCAGCACACCGACCTCAAGAACATCTGCTCGATTTCCAGGATCGACGAGGAGAAGTTCGTCTGGATGGACAAGTTCACGATGCGCAACCTCGAGCTCTTCACCTCCTCCGCAGGAGGCGAAGGTGTCTCG
>JAGHSC010000007.1 GCA_018066065.1 Candidatus Cryptobacteroides faecihippi | reverse complement strand
TTGTCGACAAAACATACCACAAGACATTGGTGCATCGGCAGAACTTGCTGGAAGGAGCACTGCCAAGGAATACAGTGGTCCATCCTACATTAGTGACCACTGAAGGCTTGAAGTATAACGAGTATAGGGGGATATTTCAGAAAATCTTGACTTTGGATGATTTGTTTGCTTGATAAGATTTCTCTTAACTTATTGACCTTGTTTTTGCATCAATAATACTACTGAAACTACATGTGTGTCCACTAAAAGTTGTGGACGGTTTATATAAGTTTAACCTTAGTATATTACAGTTTTTGAAATTGTACGATTTGGGGTAACTAAATAGAAAAATGCCTCCCAGATATCTGAGAGGACTCCAAGAGGGGGTTGGGGATTCCTCCCCAATGAATGGTATGTTTATCTCCACGAAAAGGGCCACTCAGAAGTCTGAGTGGCCCTTTTCGTGGAGATGGGCGGAGTCGAACCGCCGTCCAAACACCGTACCAGGAAGCTTTCTACACGCTTATCCATCCTTTGATTGTCGGAAACGGAATGCCGGAAGGCGGGCTCTCCGAAGCTTATCCTCTGAATCTTTGCCAGCTTTAAAGGAATCCACTGGCGCATCCTTCTTGAATGATACCCCGAAGTCGGAACAGAGAAGGCCTAAAGTCCGCGGGATACTCGTCGGAGCCGCATCCTTGGCGGCTCGGATTAAGCTAAGCGACTTGGTCGATTAGGCAGCGAGTGCGTAGTTGTTATCAGCAACTAATTTTTGAAGAGCCAGTTTGACGGGCCGGCCCTCCAGGAGCCCGACGTGCTTACCGCCCGGGATCGGTGCTGTCGAAACCAGTACATCCCCAAGGTGGAACTGCAAATATACACATATTCCTTGAATATGCACACGATTCAGCCTTACATGTCCCAGCGCCAGATGTATTCTCCCGCGATGTCCGGCCTCCCGTCGAAGGAGCAACCCACAACCATCCCGTCCTCGTCGAGGGCATGGAACTCAAGGTGGAGGACACCCGCCGCAAAGGAAGCGGCCAGCCTGCCGTAGCGAAGGTCGCCGTACCCTTTCAGACTGACTTCGTCATCAGCGGAACCTGCTGAGTAGCAGAATGTCCAGTCAGGATCTTCCTCCTGGGAGGCAAGGTCAATGGAACCTGCACCCATCAGCCCGGAAGGAATGTCGATCTCCAGATGGACACCGACCGGAGGCTCCTCCATCCCATGGTCGAGCCTCTGCGGCTCCGAGGCAAGGACAATGTCATAGCCCCCTCCCAGAGGGTCTCGGAATAGTCCTGCGCTCCTGACCTGGTGGCACATTACACCGATCCGGATCATGTCTCCGGAATCATCATTGCTGCTTCCATCCTTCGTGCAGGCACATGTGGATAGAAGAATGATGGCGGCCATTGCGGCCGCCAGTCTTTCTGGCGAAGTTTTCATTGAAGTTTGAAGTTTGGTTTGTCGAAGTCTAGTCAGTGAGGCCAAGGGCCTTGTCGAACTCGGCCCAGTGCTCGTCGGTCATACTGCCGGGAGTGAAGAGGCAGATGCCGGCTGCTCCAGCCTTCATTGCACCCTTGACAGCCTCTCCGATCTCGGAAGGAAGCAGTCCTGAATTCTCCGGATCCACGATGTCTGCCTTGTGCTGCCAGTCGCGGCAGATGAAGAGTCCGCTGTAGACAGGCTTGTCGGTGGAAGCGGTCTCCTCGGCGGTGATGGTGCCGACCCATGAGGCAGGCTCCATGTAGAAGTCATTGTAGTTCATCGGGAAGAAAGCATCCACATCCCACTTGTCCCACTGCTGGCGGACCATCCATTCAGCATGGCTTGCAGGGCCGGGGAAAACGTCAGCGCTGATCTTCTTGCCCTTGGCATGGACTGCATCGGCGATGGCCTTGACGAGAGCGGTCACATTGTCGCAGCGGAACTGTGCCCACTCGGCGATCTCCTGAGGGTCCTGGCCTGCGGCAACAGCCTCGCGTATGTCTATTCCTGTCTTTTCCTTGAAGTCGGCCACGCAGGCGTAGCAGTAGCAGTAGTCGGCTGCCGGGTACTCCCTGACCTTGCCGTCCTCGGTGCGCCAGGTGTGGTCGATCCTGCCCTCATACTTCTCCCAGAGACCCTCCGAGAGGATGACGTCGGCGTAACGGACGTAGTCGAGCTGGATGTAGTCAACTTCCGGAATCTCAGCCACTTCTGCGTACTTCGATGCGAGATACTCCATCACCTCCGGGTTGTGAGGGTCCACGGTTGTGTAGTAGTCCACGTAGGCCCTGTCCTCAGGAGTGTAGGCAGACTTGCCGTACCTGTTGACTGTGTACCAAGTCGAGTCGCAGCCTCTCTGAAGGCTTGTCGGGATCCATGCATGGAACTCCAGGCCAACCTCATGAGCAATCTTCGCACTTTCCCTGATCTGGTCGATCGTGCCAGGGTTGTCGAAGTTGCCGTTCTCGATGCAGACTCCGACGATGCCATGGCTCTTCCAAGTCTCGAAGCATTGCCTGAGACTGTCTGCAGACATCCTTGCCTTGTCCCATCCGTACCATGCGTAGGCAGGGATGGAAGCCTTCCTTTCCGTACATGAAGCAAACGCAATCAGCGTTGCAACTATAAACAATACTTTCTTCATTGCTTATGATTATTCTGTCGAGGCCGCAAGGTAGGAAAAAAATGGTATCTTTGTACCAAATCAATCCATTGAATATGAAAAAAATCGCGATAGTTGCCCTGCTGTCTGTCCTTGCCGCGTGCGGAGAGACCCCGGCAGCGCGTCTCTGCATGGAAGTGAACCCATTCGTGGGTACCGATTTCACAGGCAACACCTATCCTGGAGCCCAGGCCCCGTTCGGCATGGTGCAGCTCAGCCCGGACAACGGAGTGCCCGGATGGGACTACATCTCCGGCTACTTCTACCCGGACAGCACGATTGCAGGCTTCTCCCACACCCATCTTTCCGGAACGGGTGCCGGTGACCTTTACGACATCTCGTACCTCCCGGTGATGCGCCCATGGAAGGAAGCCCCTGCACCGCTGGGCATCCATTCGGCCTTCTCGCATGAGCGCGAGCAGGCTCATGCCGGCTACTACAGCGTTGTCCTGGACGACTATGACATCAAGGTCGAGCTGACCGCTTCGCCCCGCTGCGGTGTCCAGAAATACACATTCTCACGTTCCGGAGATGCCAGCATCATCTTGAACCTCACGAAGGCTACCAACTGGGATGCCACCGTGGAGCAGCATCTGGACATTGTTGACAGCTGCACTGTCCAGGGATGGCGATTCTCCGACGGATGGGCCCGCAACCAGAAGGTCTGGTTCGTGTCGAAGTTCTCGGAGCCGTTCCTTGGATGCTCTGCTGACTCTTTGTACATCTTTGATTTCAATGTGTCTGAAGGATCGGAGGTGACTGTCAGCACCGCCATTTCCGGAACTGGTCTCGAGGGAGCCTGGAAGAACTTCTCGGAGGTTGACGGCAAATCGTTCGAGGCCGTTCTTGCCGAAGCGGAAGATTCATGGGACGAGGCACTTGGAAGCATCGAAGTCTCAGGGGGCAGGGAAGGCGACAGAAGCAAGTTCTACACTGCTCTCTACCATGTCCATCAGGCACCGACCCTGTACTGCGATGTGGATGGACTCTACCTTGGACCGGATGGAAAGACCCATCAGGCAGACGGCTGGCAGAATTACTCAACGTTCTCAATCTGGGATACTTACCGTGCCGCCCACCCTCTCTATCTGGAAATTTGCCCGGACAGGGCACGCGACATGGTCATCTCGATGATCGAGTTTGCCGACCAGAACGGCAGGCTTCCTGGCTGGAACATGTGGGGGAGCGAGACCGACATGATGATAGGCTACCACGCTGCCTCCGTCATCGCCGAGGCCTACGCCAAGGGCGTGCGCGGGTTCGATGCGCAGAAGGCTCTTGATCTCTGTGTCAGGACTGCCGGGATGGACAGCTACCGAGGGATAGGCGAGTACAGGGAGAAAGGCTACATCTCCTCCGGCAACGTTGGTCAGGAGAACTGGGAGGTGAGCCGCACACTTGAATATTCCTACGACGACTGGTGCATCGCCCGTCTGGCAGAGATGCTGGGCAGGAAGGACACCGCAGCCGTGTTCTACGAGCGCTCGCGGAACTACCGCAACCTCTTCAATCCTGAGACTGGCTTCTTCCAGCCGAGGCTTGCAGACGGCAGATTCGTGGAACCGTTCAATCCGGACGAGTATGTCGAAAGCTACTGCGAGAGCAATGCATGGCAGTATCTTTTCGCCGTGCAGCATGACATCGAAGGCCTGATGGAGCTTATGGGAGGCGAGGACAGGTTCGCGCAGCGCCTTGAGGAAATGTTCACCCATAGCGCTGGTGAGGATGACGAGCTTCCGATCTTCAGCACCGGCATGATCGGACAGTATGTCCACGGCAATGAGCCAAGCCACCACGACATCTATCTCCTCGGCAAGGTGGGCCGCAAGGACCTGATGGAGAAGTACCTGAGACAGGTGATGGATGAATTCTACACCAATGAGCCGGGCGGGCTCTGCGGCAATGAGGACTGCGGCCAGATGTCTGCCTGGTACGTCTGGACAGCCATCGGCAGGTATCCCGTCAATCCTGTAAGCGGTGAGTTCGAGGAAGGGATTCCGTTCTTCGACAAGATCTCGATCCGAAGATAGTTGATGCCATGGAAAGGATCTGGGACCCGCTGAGAAAGAAGGAAGTCGCCCTGACACCTGAGGAAAAGGTTCGCCAGTGGTTCATCACCGTGCTCCGCGACCAGCTCAAGGTGCCTGTGCACATGATGATGAGCGAAGTGGCCATGAAGTTCGGGCAGAAGGACTTCCGTGCCGACATCCTGGTCTACGGACGCGGCCTTTCACCACTGATGGTGGTTGAGTGCAAGCGCGAGACGGTGGAGCTCGGGCCGGATGTGCTCGAGCAGGCACTGCGCTACAACATGGTCCTGGATGTCCCGTTCATAGTGATCACTAACGGGCGCAGGACATTTGCCTTCAGGAGAGAAGGGGATTCCTTCTCTCAGCTGAAGACCTTCCCGCTCTGGGAAGAGATGAATCTCGATTCCTGAGACTTGCTATTTCCTGCAGACAAGCTTGCCCGCAATGAATATGATCGCTGCGGTGACCATTCCGTTGATTGAGGCGATGCCCCAGTGCAGGAGGTTTGCAACTACAGCTCCGACAATCACGCCAGCAACTGCGAACCAGTTGACATTGAATGTCTTGTCCTCGTCTGTGAGAATCTCCTTGCGGTTCATGAAGTAGCCGATGACGAGGATGATTCCGACAGGAGGAAGGGTACAGTTGAGGATGTTGAGCCAGCCGCAGAAGTTCCAGTAGAGCCAGACGGCCGCAATCGTTCCGATGATTCCGGAGACGAGCACCATCGACTTCTTTGACAGTCCGGTCATGCTTGACAGTCCGAGTCCGGTGGAGTAGATTGCGTTGTCGTTGGTTGTCCAGATGTTGAGGCCGAGGACAATGACTGCAAAGTAGAAGAGATTCAGGTTGAGCATGACCTCGAAGATGTCGTTTCCACCGACGTAGATGGACGAGATGGCGCCGAAGAGCAGCATAAGGGAGTTGCCGAGGAAGAAGGCTGCGACGGTGATGATTGCGGCGATCTTTCCGCTCTTGGCGAACCTGGTGAAGTTCGGTGTGGCGGTTCCGCCGGAGACGAAGCTTCCGATCACGAGTCCTGCACCTGCGATGATGGAGAGGTCCTTGGATCCCTTCGCGAACTGCTCGACGAGAGAGCTGTCACCATTGCTGACGGCCATGATCATGGCCACGGTGCCGAGGATGGCAACGAGAGGAACTGCTATGTAGCTGATGATCGTGAGGCTCTTGATTCCGAAATAGGCACTGGCCGTCATGAGGATGCCGGCCACTGCAACCATTGCGTAGCCCTGCCAAGGCATCGAGTCCGGGGTTACCTCAAGTCCGAGAAGTTCCTTGGCGACAGGGATTGCGAACATTGCCAGTCCGACTCCGAACCAGCCCATCTGTGTGAATGAGATCATTGAACTTGGAAGCCAGCTTCCCTTTTCGCCGAACACCCTCTTTGAAAGGAGGTCGAGTGAGAGGCCGCTTTCAGCTCCGATGAAGCCGAGAGCTCCGGTGTAGGCTCCGAGGATGATTCCACCGAGGATGAGTGCCATGATGAAGCCCTTGAGATCCAGGCCGTTGGCCAGGTTCTGGCCGGCCCACATGCTTGCGGAGAAGAATGTGAAGCCCATCATGATCATGAATAGGGTCAGGTTGCTTCGGCGATGCGCTGCCGGAACTTTGCTTTTTTCGAAATCGATGTTGCTCATAACTATTGGTTTGTTTCGTATTTGCCAAGGTCTTTCTTCAATTGCTCGAGTCGCGTCTGACAGATCTCCCTGAGTGATTCCTTTGCCAGCGCTTCCACATATTCCTGCTCCTCATCGTAGATGACTTTCAGGTCCTCGGAAGGGAGGTAACAGTTCAGCTCGCACCACTGCTCGTAAGTCGCCTCGCCGTAGCCTGCCTTTTCTGCGATGAAGCTGCGGAAGTCGACTTCGCCGGCCACATTGAGCAGGGCTTTCCAGTAGTCGGTCACCTCTTCGTAGTGCAGATCGATCTGGTAGCGTCTTGCGCCTCCGTCGTAGATTATGCACTTTTCAAGCAGTGCCGGGGCGTGGCCGTACTCGATGATGTATTTCCTGAATTCCGGTGCGAGGACAGCTCCCTTCCAGCCGAAGTCGATGTCCGGGGTGTTGACTCCTGTCACGCCCTTGTCGGTGTAGACGGTGAAGATTCCTTCGTAGAACACGCACTGGAAACCTTCGAAGTCAGGCCAGAAGGTCCTGATCTCGGCGGTCATCTCCTCCATCATGCCGATGGCCTTTGTGCCGCCGACAGTGAAGAAGACGATCTTCCTGATGGAATGACCCTTGGCCCTGTGTATGTCGACGAAGTGCTTGAGACAGAGCTTCAATGTTGCTCCGCTCGCGATGATGTCGCCGATGATCAGCGTGTTGTCGGGCTCGGTGCGTACCTGCTCGTACTTCACGTCAAGGCCAGTGATGATGCCGTCGCGGATGATCCTCTCGCAGCTCATGAAGCTGATGTCGGAGACCATGATGCCGCATTTGCTGCAGGCCTCCTCGACCGGATAGTTCAGTCCGCCTCTGAGGATCGTCAGGATGTTGGCCCTGTCGAACTTGCGTGCGTCCCTCTCCTTGAGAATCTCAAGGGCCCTGATGGTAGGGGCGACCATGGCTGAGTAGGAATCGAAGCCGACTACTTCCGGTGAGGCCATGAGCCTGCAGGTGCCTTCGTCGGTTACAATGTGATAGGTGTTGAGAAATGAATCGGACACCAGATCGTAGAATCCGGTCCCGGGTTTTGAAATTAGTGTTTGTGGAGACATCCCGATAATGATTACCGGGATGCTAATTTAACGATTAATGCTCATTTCTGAAAGAGAACGGGCTTTTTTTCTCGATTCTTTTCGGATTATGCCTTTCTGCCTGAAGATCATTCAGTGATTCTCGAGTAGACTTTTACCCAGTCTACCGCCATCGTGTCTGGAGCGCATGCCATCTTGATGTTCTCAAGCATTTCCGGGAGTTCCATGCTGAGGATCATGTACTCTTCCGTCTGCGAAATTCCTTCGGTTACCTCATGGAACTTCAGTCCATCGATGAAGAAAGAGTATTTATCCGAAGTCCATTCTAGACCGAAGGTATGAAAGCCCTTCTCCAGGCCCGCCATATGACTTTCCATGGAATCGGTGCTCTGCATGTTTGGACCGTAGGCCCAGTGGACGCAGCTGCACGCAACGCTGTCACCGAGTTCCTTGAAGTACTCGAATATGTCGATCTCCGCTCCGAATCCGGCAGGGTCTTCTCCCTGGGATATCTTCGGGGACTGGATCCAGAAGGCGGCCCATGGTCCAATGCTGTGCTGCAGCTTGATCCTGGCTTCGAAATAGCCATATCTTGTCTCGAACCTTCCCTGAGTGCCAACTGCGCATCCAAGTACCCTGTTTCCGATGATGTCGTATTTGAGAAGCAGGTTTCCGTCTTTGACTTCAATCATCCTGGGATCGTTGAATCCGACCCTGCGGGGACCGTCTGAACGGGAATGCCATTTTGTGGTGTCCAGTTCTGAACCGTCGAAGTCATCCTGCCAGACAAGCTCATAGCCATTCTGCTCGGGAATGAAGACTACCTGCGACATGGCGTTGTTGCCTGGTGCTTCCTGTACATTATGGCCACAGGAGACCGTACACACGGCAATGATGACATGCCAAAGGATTCTCTTGTATTCTTTCATGATGATTAAGGTTTTGCTGGGGAGAGGCCCATCTCCGCTGCCTTCCGGCGCACGAGGGCGTCAGCTTCCTCGAAGTTGTTCCCGATCTTGCCGTCAAGGATGGCCTCCTTGACGAAGTCCTTGATCACACCGATCTCGCGGCAAGGAGGGATTCCGTAGACTTCCATTACATGCTCTCCGGTGATCGGGTTCTTGAAGTTGCGGATGGCATCCTTTGCCTCGACCTCCACCAGCTTTCTGCCGACAAGCTCGAAGTTTTCCTTGATCCTGGCCACCTTGACCGGATTCTTCGACGTGATGTCGGCGTTGCAGAGCAGCATAAGGTCATCGATCTCGTTGCCTGCGTCGAAGAGAAGCCTTCGTACAGCGGAATCAGTCACCTCCTCGTCCACAAGTGCGATCGGGCGGTGATGCAGCCCGACCAGTTTCTGGACGTACTTCATC
The DNA here is from genome assembly GCA_018066065.1 of Candidatus Cryptobacteroides faecihippi. Classification (GTDB taxonomy): domain Bacteria; phylum Bacteroidota; class Bacteroidia; order Bacteroidales; family UBA932; genus Cryptobacteroides; species Cryptobacteroides faecihippi. Next base: position 5,616 of record JAGHSC010000007.1, on the reverse strand, counting down.
TTCTCGTTCAGAGGCATCTTCAGATTCTTGAAGATCTTCGGAACCAACTTTCCTCCAATTACTTCGTGTCCGTGGAAAGTCCAACCGGCCGACGGGTCGAAACGCTTGCTTGCAGGCTTGCCGATGTCATGCAGGAGGGCTGCCCACCTGAGCCAGACGCATGGCGCAGTCCTGACGCTTTCGACGAAGTCGTCGCCTCCCTCGTTCGGCGTGTAATCCTTGAGTGTCCCTTCCGCGATGGCCTTGATCTCCGCTGCTGCGACGTTGTCCACAACCTGGAGAGTGTGGGAGAAGATCTCCTTGTGGCCCTTCCCGTCCACTGACTCTATTCCCTTGAGTCTCAGAAGCTCCGGGAGGATATATTCAAGAAGCCCTGTCTCGTCCATGAGCTTGAATCCCATGGATGGATGAGGGGTGATGAGAATCTTGTTGAGCTCTTCCACAATCCTTTCCTTCGAGAGGATGGTCATCCTGTCCTTCATTGCCTTCATCGCCTCGATGGATTCAGGGACGATTGTGAACTGCTGGACATCCGTGCTGAGCTTTGTTGCAAATCTGATGGCCCTGAGCATTCTCAGAGGATCGTCGCTGTAGGTCTGCTCAGGCTCCAGCGGAGTCCTGATGATTCCGGCGGCAAGGTCGCGGACGCCTCCGAACGGGTCCACAAGCGCGCCGAAGTCTTCCTTCTGGAGGCTGAAGGCCATTGCATTGATCGTGAAATCCCTGCGCATCTGGTCTTCCTCAAGGGTGCCGTCCTCGACGATTGGCTTGCGTGAATCCCTGTTGTAGGACTCCTTCCTCGCGCCCACGAATTCGATTTCCGCCCCTTTGTACTTGAGCATGGCAGTGCCGAAATTCTTGAACACGGACACGTTGCAGTGGCGTCCGCTCTTCGCCTCGATCAGCTTTGCGACAGCAAGTGCAAGCTGGATCCCGCTGCCTTCCACGACGATGTCGATGTCGTCGTTCTCCCTTCCGAGAAAGCAGTCGCGGACGAAGCCTCCGATGACGAAGGCCCTGACTCCAAGGCTCTCAGCTGCCTCCGAAACGATCCCGAAGATCGGCTTGTCAAGGTATTGTGAAAGTATTGTCTTGCCCATAAGTGTAGATTTCGCTGCAAAAGTAGGCATTTTTTGCTAATTTAGCCTTTGATTGGAACTCCACCCGCAGGAATGTACAAGGAAGACTACATAGACTATGTGACGAAAGTCAAGCGTTTCTCCTCCAGGACCCGTGACATCTATTCTGGGATCCTGGATGAATTCATTGAATATTCGGAAGCCTCCGGCTCGGACTCATCCCTTCTTTCTGCCCTTGTCCCATCAGTCCTCAGAAGCTACGAAGTCCATCTGATGGATGCCAGGAAACTGGACCCGAGGACTGTAAACCTGCATCTTTCAGTCATTTCCGGCTTTTGCCGCTATCTTGTGAAGGTCGGTGCCCTGGCGTCCAATCCTGTACGTCTCGTCCACAGGCCGAAGGTGGAGAAGCGTCTTCCTGTCTTCTATCGCGAGGAGTCCATGGATGAGTACTTCCGCACCACTTCCTCCGATGTCTCCGAGGAGAACCTCGACCTGATCGTGGAAGGGGACATGCTTTCCAGGGAACTGGTTGGACGCCGCCTCTCCCATCTTGTGGTCACCATCCTTTTCTCGACCGGAATCCGCCGCTCCGAGCTCATCGGGATCAATGTCGGGGACGTGGATTTCTCCAGGAAAGTCATCCGCGTGAGGGGAAAAGGTGACAAAGAGAGAGAAATTCCTCTCGTTGATGCACTATCTAAGGAAATATTGTTATATTTGAATGCAGTTAAAACGTTTGATGGGCGTCGCAGGGCTGCGGATGAGCCTTTGCTGCAGACACTGAAGGGAAAGAGACTTTACCCGGTGGCTGTGGACAGGATCATCAAGGAGGAGCTTGGACAGGTCGGGAGCATCACGGGGAGGAAATCTCCACATGTACTGAGGCACACCCTTGCAACCAGCTTGCTGAATGAAGGGACAGACCTCAATTCGATCAAGGATCTTCTGGGCCATTCCTCGCTTGCCGCCACGCAGGTCTACACGCACAATTCAATCGAGAAACTGAAGAATGTTTATCAAACCGCCCATCCAAGGGCAAAAAGCGGAGGTAAAAATGGAGATTAGAATCAAATCCCTGAAGTTCGACGCAGATCAGAAGCTGCTCGACTACGTTGAGAAGAAGGTCTCTAGGCTGTCCAGATTCAGCGACCATCTTGAAGATGTTGAGGTGACGTTATCTTTGCTGAAGGAGCCGGACAACAAGGATGTGAAGATCCAGACAAGGGCTTATGGCCATGATTTTCTCATCGACAGAAACTCTACTTCGTTCGAGGATGCAGTCAGCGCTGCAGTCGATGCGATGAAGGAAAAGATAGTGAGGACGAAGGAGAAGATCGCCGAGTAGTCCCTTTCGATGGTGAAATAGAAGAACCGGTCACTGGTCACAGTGGCCGGTTCTTTCAGTTGTGCCCCTGACGCCCAATCGCTTGGATATTAACAAACTACGCAAGCGAGGTCGGTGCGTCAGTGCTGACCGTGGCTGTGCAAGATATTGAGTGTCAGTGCGCTGGCTGTCAGGGGGCGCGCCGTCAGGACGCTTTATGTGCCATGGTCTTTCAATTGCCGAGTCTTTTGATTATATTTGTAAGATTATGGCAAAGGGATCGGTCAACGCTGGCGCTTTGAGCCAGGAAATACTCGGTGCTGTCAGGTCCGGCAGCTTCGCACCCGTCTATCTTCTGATGGGTGACGAACCGTACTATCTTGACATGGTGTGCAATGCCATCGTCGAGAATGCACTCGATGATTTTGCGAGAGACTTCAACGAGACCATCTGCTACGGCTCCGACGTGGATGCCGACACCGTCATCACCGCTGCCAGGCGTTTCCCGATGATGGCCGAGCGCCAGCTGGTCGTCGTCAAGGATGCGCAGGCCATGCGCGACCTCGAGAAACTGGCCGTCTACTGCGAGAACCCGCTCGATTCCACTGTGCTTGTCCTCCTGATGAGAGGCTCGTCCGCAGACAAGAGGAAGGCACTCTACAAGCAGGTTTCCAAGTGCGGCATCGTGCTCGAATCCAATGCCATGAAGGACTACGAGACTGCGGGATGGATCTCCAGCTACTATTCCGGAAGGGGCCTGAGAATAGCCCCGGATGCAGCCGCGATGCTTGCGGAAGCCGCCGGAACGGACATGGGAAGGATTGTCGTGGAGACCGACAAGCTCCTGAAGAACCTTCCCGAAGGGACAGTGGACATCACCGCAGGCGACATCGAGAAGAATGTGGGTATAAGCCGCGAGTACAGCATATTCGAGCTGACCAAGGAACTTTCCGCAAGGAACTCCGCGCGGGCACTGAAGGTGGCGTCCCACATCGGCAGCTCCGCAAGGTTCGCCCTGCCTATGGCTGTCGCCCCGCTCTTCACGCATTTCTCCAGGATCCTCAGGTACGGAGCCCTGAAGGAGACAGACCGCAATCCGGACAGGACGAAGGTGGCCGCTGCGCTCCAGGGAGTCAATCCTTACTTCTGGAGGGAGTACGACGTGGCAGTCTCCAACTACCCGGTCCGCAAGGCCATGGCCGTCATCTCCCTGCTCTGTGAATATGATTACAAGGGGAAGGGCGGCGACGCGGGGGAGGCGTCCCCATGTGAACTGTTCATCGAACTTACAAACAAGATATTGAGCATATGAGCAACATCATCGAATGCCGCAATGTAAGCAAGCACTTCGGCGAGAAGGTCGCTCTGGATGGCGTCAGCATCACCATTCCGGAGGGCGGGATCTTCGGCCTTCTCGGCCCTAACGGGGCCGGAAAGACGACTCTGATCCGAATCATCAACAGAATCACCATACCTAATCAGGGTGAAGTCTTCTTCAAGGACCACCCGATCCTCCAGTCCGACGTCGAAAAGATCGGCTATCTTCCCGAGGAGAGAGGACTCTACCGCAAGATGGAGGTCGGCGACCAGGCCATGTACCTTGCCCAGCTCAAGGGCATGAGCGCTGCCGAGGCCAGGGAGGCCCTCAAGGAATGGTTCATCCGCTTCGGCATCCAGGACTGGTAGAAGAAGAAGGTCGAGGAACTTTCCAGGGGTATGGCCCAGAAGGTCCAGTTCATCACGACAGTCGTCCTCAGGCCTTCACTCATGATCCTTGACGAGCCGTTCTCAGGCTTTGACCCTGTCAATGCCGAACTCATCCGCAAGGAGATCCTCAGGCTGAAGGACGAAGGCTCGACCATCATCCTCTCGACCCACAACATGGAATCCGTCGAGGAACTCTGCGACAACATCGCCCTGATCAACAAGTCGCATCTTGTGATCACCGGAGGCGTCGACGAGATCCGCCACAGGTACGGCAACAACAACATCGAGCTCATCTACACCAGCGAAAAGGCAGTGGAGAGCGTCGCAGGTGTCTTCCAGGTCCTCTCCGACGTGGACAACGCCGGCAGGCACACTTCGGTGCTCAGCATCGCGGAAGGTGTGACGACCAACGACGTGCTCACATCGCTCCTGAACCTCGGAGTCAGCATCAATTCATTCAAGGAACTCATCCCTAGGATGAATGACATTTTCATCAAACTTGTAACAGAGGAGGCATAGACATGAACTTCAGGATCATAAAGACAGTCATTGCGCGTGAGTACACCACCCGCGTCAAGAAGAAGTCATTCCTTGTGACAACCTTCCTCGTTCCTCTTCTCTTTGCGGGAATGATGATCGGTGTGGGCTTCATCATGGGCTCCACCAAGGAACGCAAGCAGAGTGTGGCCGTTGTGGACCAGTCCGGCATCGTGATGCCTCATCTGACAGACACCGACCGCCTTACATTCACGGACTATTCATCCATGCCTGTCGACTCCGTCAAGGCGAACCTCTCATCCCTCCACAAGGATGTCCTGGTCGCAATCTCGCCTCTGGACACCGTCAAGAGGACAGTCTCCGTGGCAACCTATTCCAAGGATCCGATCGGAGTCGAGTTCTCTGCAGGGCTTTCCAAGAGGGTCGATGACGCCGTCGAGGAGTACAGAGTCCAGCGCTACGGCATCGACAATCTCTCCCAGATCATGGATGAGGTCAAGTCGGACGTCAGCGTGAAGGAGTACACCCTGGGTGAGGATGGAAAGGAATCCATCTCTGAATCAGGTATCTACATGATAGTTTCGATGATTCTCGGAATCGTCATCTGGATGTTCATCATGATGTTCGGAGGCCAGGTCATGGCCAGCGTCATCGAGGAAAAGAACAGCAGGGTTGTCGAGGTCCTCATCTCATCGGTCAAGGCTGTCGACCTCATGTTCGGAAAGATCATCGGAGTCGCCATGGTTGCCCTGACCCAGTTCCTTCTCTGGATCGTGCTCTCCGTGGCACTCACTTCCGTTGCCGGCTCATTCATCGGCAAGGACATGCTGCAGCAGATCTCCAGCGACCCTCAGATGATGGCCCAGACCATGGGAATGTCTCCTGACCAGCTCGGGACCATGGGCTTCCTGTCGCAGCCGCGGACACTGCTGCCGTTGCGGCTGCTGAAGACGGTCCCGACGGCATGTCCGTCATCCTTGGGACCCTGATGAACATTCCTTGGAC
>JAGHSC010000040.1 GCA_018066065.1 Candidatus Cryptobacteroides faecihippi | reverse complement strand
AACGTTCATCTACGACTGGTACTGGTACAACACCGAGGACGGCTACTCCGGTCCTTATCTTGAAAGTGCCCTGGACAACGGTTTCCTCGGCGCCCCGAACAATGAGAAGATGTATTTCTACATCATGTGGGCGAACCACGTCGTGAAGAAGAACTACTGGAACTACCACCTCCACGGCGACGACGCCTCCGTCCTGTTCGATCCGAAGGTCGACTGGGAACAGTTCAGGAAGATCGTTGCAAGGGTGAGCGACAAGTACTTCAAGCTCCCGAACTATGTCAAGATAGATGGATGCCCGGTGTTCAGCATCTTCGACCTGGACCAGCTCGTGGAGAGCTTCGGCTCGCTTGAAGAGGCTTCCAAGGCCATGGCCTATTTCCGTGATGAGGTGAAGAAGGCCGGCTTCCCTGGCCTTCACGTGCAGGAAAGCAAGGGTGACGGCTTCTTCCTCGACGGAGTCGACACCGACGCCATCCAGGAACGCATCCACAAGCTTGGGATCGACAGCCATGCCTTCTACGACATGGGTGGATTCAACACGGACTACATGACCTACGGCCAGAACGGCATCAGGATCCGCGAGCAGTGGGACGAGGCATTCGACGTCCCGACCTTCCCGACAGTCAACATCGGATGGGACCCGACTCCACGCTTCCCGGAGCAGGGAGGAGACGACATCACGCGCTACAACCAGACCCCGAGAGCCTTCCAGTCCTACCTGGAAGTGGCCAGGGAATATGCGGACTGCCACCCTGACCAGCCACGTTTCGTGATGATCAATGCATGGAACGAGTGGGTTGAGGGAAGCTATCTGCTTCCGGACAGATACTTTGGCTACGGCTACCTCGAAGCAGTCAGGAATGTCTTCGGGCAGCGTCGCCCTGCCGGGCAGGCTCAGTAGCGGATCTTGTACTGCCGGCAGAATTCAGCGGCTTTCTGATTGCCGCACTTCGCTGCAAGCGCGAAGCATGACTCCATGCGTGAGACCTTGCCTTCGGAGGCATGGACCACGCCCAGTGAATAGAAGGTGGCTCCCAGCGTCTCATCGTGGAAGTCACCTTTCCTGATGCTCTTCTCCGATGTGTTGTAGAGTCTGTAGAAGCAGTCGATGGCCTTTTCGTAACACTCGATGGCCTTCTGGTTCTGCTTCAGCCTTGCATGGGATCCGCCGAGATTGTTGTTGATCCAGTAGTCCATCATCAGGGATCTGCCCTCGTGCTCAGAAGTCCAGGCTGTCGACACTTCGACGTTCTCCGCATCCCTTTCCAGAGCGGAGAGGACCATCGCATACTGATACTCAGTGACCATGTTGAGGCCATCCTCGGCCTTGATCTGCTCGAAGCATGCGGCTGCCCTTGCGAAATCGCTTGAATCGATGGCGGCCTGCGCCTCGTCCTTGAGCAGGTCGATCCTGTCCGGCTCCTCGGCCGGCAGCGGGGCATCTTCGCCTCCGATGGTCAGCATGCTGCCCTCCCTTGTGACCTCGCCGAGACTCTTGAAGACGGAGCTTCCGATGAGCATCGGGACGGTCTGCTTCTTGATGACGAAAGCTGGTATGTCCTTGATGATGAGACCTCTTCCGACCTGGAGTCTGCGGATGAGAAACGATGCGGCCTTCGTGCTGGAGCCGTCAGGCATCCTGAGAGTGGTGAGGCCCTTGACATCAGAGTCGCTGATGTAGCCGTTCTCGTAGAGGAAGAGGTAGGTGTTGGAAGACATGCTGACGAACCAGCTTTCTTCCGTGTAGAATGTCTTGATGCCGACTCCGTTGACGGAGGCATCAATGGAAAAACCTCCATCCTGTTCGTGGAGGTCTATCCGCTGTGCTTTGAGATTCAGAGCTGCCGACAGGCAAAGTAACAGGATGGAGATTTTCTTGAGCATTGTCCTTGTGGTTTAGACGAGGCCCTGGGCGCACATTGCGTCAGCGACCTTGATGAAACCTGCGAGGTTTGCACCGTTGACGTAGTTGATGGTGCCGTCCTCCTGGGTACCGTACTGTACGCAGGCACTGTGGATGTCCTTCATGATTGAGTGGAGATGCTGGTCGACCTCTTCTGCACTCCAGTGGAGACGCATTGAGTTCTGGGTCATCTCAAGGCCTGAGGTTGCAACACCACCGGCGTTCGAAGCCTTGCCTGGAGAGTAGAGGATGCCTGCAGCCTGGAACACTGCGATTGCCTCTGGAGTGGTAGGCATGTTTGCACCTTCGGTGACGCAGTAGCAGCCGTTTGCAACGAGCTTCTTTGCATCTTCCTCGTTGATCTCGTTCTGAGTTGCGCAAGGCATTGCGATGTCGCAAGGAACGCCCCATGGACGCTCACCCTCGAAGTACTTGGCATTAGGGTACTCGTTCACATATTCCTTGATACGTCCTCTGACGACGTTCTTGAGGTTCATGACGTACTCCCACTTCTCCTGGTTGAATCCTTCTGGATCGTAGATGTAACCGTTTGAGTCAGAGAGGGTGACAACCTTTGCGCCGAGCTCCATGGCCTTCTTGGTGGCGTACTGGGCAACGTTGCCTGAACCAGAGATGACGACGGTCTGTCCCTCATAGGACTTGCCTCTGAGTGCAAGCATCTCCTGTGCGAAGTAGCATGCGCCGTAGCCTGTTGCCTCTGGTCTGATGAGGCTGCCGCCCCATGCGAGGCCCTTTCCGGTGGGAGCTCCGGTGAACTCGTCGCGGAGTCTCTTGTATTGTCCGAAAAGATAGCCGATCTCACGTCCGCCGACTCCGATGTCACCTGCAGGGACGTCGGTGTCCTGTCCGATGTGTCTCTGGAGCTCGGTCATGAAGCTCTGGCAGAAACGCATGACCTCTGCGTCGGACTTTCCTCTAGGGCTGAAGTCGGAACCACCCTTGCCGCCACCCATAGGGAGTGTGGTGAGGCTGTTCTTGAAGGTCTGCTCGAAGGCGAGGAACTTGAGGATGCTGAGGTTGACGCTTGAGTGGAAGCGGATACCTCCCTTGTAAGGTCCGATGGCGCTGTTCATCTGGACTCTGTAGCCTCTGTTGATCTGGACCCTTCCGCTGTCGTCCATCCAAGGGACGCGGAACATGATCACTCTTTCAGGCTCAGCCATTCTCTCCATGATCTTGAGATCCATGAGCTGAGGGTTCTGCACGATGTAAGGAGCGACGCTGGTGACGACCTCGCTCACTGCCTGGTGGAATTCCTTCTCACCTGGATTCTTGGCTACGAGAGCGGACATGAAGTTGCTTACGTACTTTTCTGATAATCTGTCCATTTTGGTTTATTGTTAAGTTGTTGTAAAAGAGCGTGGTAGAGAGGGTCGGTCTTTGTGCTAGACCGTGGTGTTGCGGATCTTCTCGGCCTGCGCCTCGCGGTAGGCGTCGATCCTTGACGAGAGGGCCTCGTCTCCAAGTGCGAGGATCTCGGCTGCGAGGATGGCTGCGTTCTTTGCTCCTC
>JAGHSC010000191.1 GCA_018066065.1 Candidatus Cryptobacteroides faecihippi | reverse complement strand
GCGTGGATGACTCGCCTGATTCGAGGGGTCGTCCACGAAAAACCCTATTCCGGCGCGTCTGGCGTGGAAGTGTCGGCCGAATGATGGGGATCGTCCACGCGAATCCCTATTCTGTGGCCTCCAGCGTGGACGATACTCCAATTCGGAGGGGTCGTCCACGAAAAACCCTATTCCGGCGCGTCTGGCGTGGATGTGTCGGCCGAATGATGGGATCGTCCACGCGATTCCCCATTCTGTGCGCTCCGCCGTGGACGATACGCCAATTCGGAGGGGTCGTCCACGCAAATCACTGACTCAGCGCGTCCGGCGTGGATGTGTCGGCCGAACGATGGGGATCGTCCACGCGAATCACAATCATGTGGCTTCCAGCGTGGACGATTCGGCTGATCCGAGGGGTCGTCCACGGAAATCGCTAGCTCAGAGCGTCTGACGTGGACGTCTCGGTCGAACGATGGGGATCGTCCACGAAAATCACTTACACAGCGCGTCTGGCGTGGATGTGTCGGTCGAACGATGGGGATCGTCCACGCAAATCCCTATTCTGCGCGGTCTGGCGTGGATGTGTCGGCCGAATGATGGTGATCGTCCACGCAAATCCCTATTCTGTGCGCTCCTGCGTGGATGTGTCAGGCGAATCAGTGCGGGGACCGGTGGGGATCGGTGGGGATCAGCGGGGATCGGTGGGGATCAGCGGCGCTTGAGGGTGGTTACGAAGACGGCGGTGGTGCCGGCTGGGATGTCGGACTCGAAACCGACGTGGGAGACACCCGGAATCGGCTTCTCGATGTCGGCGAACTTGCTGCCGTAGTCGGCTGGGTCGGCGCTCCAGGTACGGTAGGAGATCCTGGCACCGGTAGCGGTGGTCGAAAGACGCATCCTGACCTTGTCCTGACGAAGGATGGCGGAAGCGGAAGAAGACTCACGCGAAGACACCAGGACAGCGGCGGAAGGACCGGCAGCCGGAACACAGGCTGAGCCACCGGTTCCGGAAACGGCGCCAGCGACCGACACCTCGGAAGGAGTCACCATCGTCCAGCGCACATGAACCGGCTTCGAAGAAGGAGCCGTCACCTCGTCACGGACCTCCAGGTAGGACTCATCCACAAGACGGACAGTCCTGGAAGCAGACTCAACATCATCCCCGAACACAGGAGTCATGTCCATGCTTCCACCCAGGAAACGCCCCTCACGGAACTCATCCACAATCTTGGCAGCCCCAGTGGTCGTATGATTCTTATCGTTGATTGTCAGCGTGTTGTGCTGACGGTTATTGTAGCGGAAAAGATTCCAGCGCATCGAATTCTCGGACGGATCCCAAAGATTGCCGCCAAGCTCAGCCATACGCTTCTCGTAGCTGGCATACGCACAATGATCGTAGTCCATGGCCCAGCGGTAGCCATACGCATCGTAGACAAAAGTTCCAGCATCGCCGTGACCATGGGAATTGGCCATCGCACCACCCTTGAAGCCAAGGTACTTGTCGGTTTCGGAAAAAGTCCAGTCCGTGTGGACAACGATCACCGGAGTCGCCCCGCGGCCGGAGTAATACTTCTCAGAAGGACGATCGATCGATCCGACATCCATCCTCGCGACAAAACCCATCAGAAGCGGAAGCAGACGCTGCGCATCACTGCTCACATACCGCCCCTCGCGAAGCAGCTGCATGTCATGATAGAGAAGCTCAGGCCTCCCCTGCTTCAAAGCGAAGTACCAGAGAGCAGGCGAGCTGCACTCTCTGGACGAATTGTCGACATAGTTGAAGAACTGACCCACAGCTCCATACATGAAATTCATGTAGTCACCAGTCTTCATGAAGCCCTCCACCTCCGAAAGGCCGAAATCAGTCCCGAGGACATCCTCCATCACCGCCAGCATCAGCACCTCGAAGGAAGTACCATAGTTCCAGTAGCCCGAGCCCTCGATGTAGTTGCCATCCGGCGAGTACATGAAAGCCTGAGGCTTACGATTGGTGCGCACGCACGAATCCACGATTGCCTTCACATTCGGCTCGTCCGGCTCGAAGATGCCGAGCGCAGACACAACCAGACCGCAGTTGCAGACCTGGTTCCAGTTGTTTATCATCCTGTAGAACGTCTTGGAAGAATTCCTTGACGGTGAATATGCGTAATCGCGGACCCTCTTCTCCACTAGCGCACGCAAGTCAAGAGGGATGTCCTTGTAAAGCCAGTCATAGCCAACGCCAACCGCCAGAGCCATCTCGCCCGCATCGAGGAAATGCTTATGCGCATTCCAGTCAGGGAACATGCACACCGTCCTCATGTCCTCGAGGGCATGGTCCAGAAAACGCGCCTCGCCGGTGAAACGGTAGGCATAGGCACATGAAGCGATCCGCACGATCGCCTTCCGCGACCAATGAAGGATACGCCTCCCGCTGACATCATATTCATGCTTCAGGACATCGTCAGGCTTGCCCATGAATGATTCTGCCTGAGCCATGATGGTCTCATGCATCAAGGTGGTCACCTCGTCTCCGGCCGCAATCTTGGCGCGAAGCGACTCCACATCCGGGTCCGTAAGCAGGATCCTCGGGTGTTGTCCCGTCACAACCTTCTGAGGTTCAGAGGCATAGGTACCTAACGGGAATACCATCGCCATGATGGATGAAGTCACCAGGACAGCGGTGACCAGGAAGATAGATTTCTTCATGATGTTCTGTGTCATTGATTGTGTGATTCCCAAATGTACAAAAATAATCGTAATTTTGCGTGCGGTTCACACTTCTATTCTATGGACAATAACGACATCATGACGAAAAGATATCTCAGACTGATCGCTGCTGCAGGGATTGGAGCAGCATCACTCGCCTCCTGCGGCTCATGGCAGGCACCGAAGAACGAACCGGTGGAAGGATTCAAGTACCTCCTCGACGAATTCGCAGACCTGAAGGTCATCAGGTACACCATCCCGGGATGGGAGGAGCTCTCGCTCCAGCAGAAGGAATATGTGTACCATCTGGCCGAGGCTGCAAAATGGGGCCGCGACATCTACTGGGACCAGAACTGCAGCGGCAACCTCTCCCTCAGGAAGACCCTCGAGAAAATCCTCGGAAGCTACAGCGGAGACAAGGAATCTGCTGACTGGCAAGCATTTGAAGTCTACGCCAAGAGAGTGTTCTTCTCCAATGGAGTGCATCATCACTACGCAGAGGACAAGTTCTTCCCTGCATGCAGCAAGGAGTACCTCGCAGAGCTCATGAAGGCTGCAGGCGCCTTCGACCAGGACGTCCTCGACTTCGTCTACGACAGGACCACTGGACTCCAGAGACGTTCCACCAGCACCGACGGAGACATCGTCGAGCTTTCGGCCGTCAACTTCTACGAAGGAGTGAACAGGCAGGAAGTCGAAGATTACTACAAGAGTATCGAAGTCCCTGGCGACGAGCATCCGGTCTCCTACGGCCTCAACACGAAGGTCGTCAAGAAGGACGGCCTGGTGACCGAGCTTCCATGGTGCGTCAACGGACTCTACTCAGCAAACATCGCCAAGATCTGCGAGGAGCTCGAGAAGGCTGCGGAAGTAGCTGAGAATGAAGCACAGAAGAGCTACATCGCCCTGCTCGTCGAGTACTACCGCACCGGCGACCTCCGCAAGTGGGACGAGTACAACATCGAATGGGTGAAGGAACTTGATGGAACGATTGACTTCGTCAACGGCTTCGTGGAGGACTACAACGACCCTCTCGGCCGCAAGGGCGCATGGGAAGGCAACGTCAACATCAAGGACCACAAGGCATCGGAGCGTTCCGAGATCCTTTCATCCAACGCACAGTGGTTCGAGGACAACTCCCCTGTCGACCCACGCTTCAAGAAGCCTGAGGTCAAGGGCGTCTCTGCAAAGGTCATCAACGTGGCCTGCATCTCCGGCGACTCCTACCCTGCCACCCCTATCGGAATCAACCTCCCGAACGCAGACTGGATCAGGAAGGAGTACGGCAGCAAGTCAGTCACGATCGCCAACATCACCCACGCCTACGACCATGCAGCCAACGAGTCGCCAAAGAACATGCTCGACGAGTTCGCATGGGACGATGCAGAGAAGGAACTCATCCACAAGTACGGTTCCTACGCAGACGAGATCCACACCGACCTCCACGAGTGCCTAGGCCACGGATCGGGACAGCTCCTCCCTGGAGTTGCCACGACAGCCATGGGTGAATATTCATCCGCTCTGGAGGAAACACGCGCGGACCTCTTCGGCCTCTATTACTCCGCTGACCCAAAGATGGTCGAGCTTGGCATCATGCCTGACATGGATGCCTACAAGGCAGAGTACTCAAGCTACATCCGCAATGGTCTCTTCACCCAGTTCACACGCGTCGAACTCGGTGCAAAGAACACCGAGGCGCACATGCAGAACCGCAAGCTAATCGCCCAGTGATGCTACGAGAAGGGCCTGAAGGACAATGTGATAGAAAAGAAGACAAGGGACGGCAAGACTTACTTCGTCGTCAACGACTACCAGGCTCTCCGCGGCCTCTTCGCCGAACTTCTCGCAGAGATCCAGCGCATCAAGAGCGAGGGAGACTACGAGGCCGGCAAGAACCTCATCGAGACCTACGCAGTCAACATCGACCCTGAGCTCCACAAGGAGGTCCTCGAGCGCTACGCAGCCCTCAACCTCAAGCCTTACGGAGGCTTCGTCAACCCTGACATCGTGCCTGTCGTCAAGCATGGCAAGGTCGTCGACTACAAGCTCGAGTACGCAGAAAGCTTCCTCGGACAGCAGCTCAAGTACGGCAAGGAATATTCACTCTAGGCAAAGGTTCCCGAAGGTATGAAATCATCTCTCCGAATCGCCCTCGCAGTGCTAGGGCTCTCAATGTCAATAGCTTCCTTCGATGCCGCCGCATGGGGGCAGAAGGGTCACGATGTCACATGCGCCATTGCGGAAAGGCACCTGAACTGCCGCGCACGCAGGAAAGTGGCTGAGATCTTCGATGGCAAGTCGATGGTCTACTGGGCAAACTGGCTCGACAATGCCAGCCACACTCCGGAGTTCGCCTACACCAAGACTTGGCACTACAAGAACATCGACGCGGACGAGACTTTCGACAGCGCCATCCTCTGTGAGACCGGCGATGTGATCACGGCAATCAACGCCCAGATCGAGGCCCTCAAGAGCGGCAAGCTCAACCACGAGGCCGAAGCCATCGCGCTTAGGATGCTGGTCCACCTGGTCGGAGACCTGCACTGCCCGATGCACATGGGACACAGATCCGACCTCGGCGGCAACCGCTGGCAGCTTCAGTTCTTCAACAATGGATCGAACCTCCACAGCATCTGGGACAGCGGCATCGTCGAGCGTGCCCACGCATGGACATTCTCTGACTGGGCTGACCAGATCGACAGGGTCGACAGGCGTACCGCCAAGGCTCTGTGCGAGGGTTCCATCGAAGACTGGGCGCGCGACACATGGTCAGTTGCCAAGGATGTCTATGACAGAACCCCAGTCGGAAAGAAGGTCTCCTACGACGAAGTAAGCTACTGGTCGCCGGTTGTCGAACAGCAGCTTCTTCTCGGCGGACTGCGTCTCGCAGCAATCCTCAACGAAATCTATTAGGTGTAATATCTTTGATATCAGGCATATTTTAGTTATTTTTACTGCCTAAAAACACTTGAGAAGTAAGTATGTACAATCATCCCTCCATGAACATTTGGGATGATGTTTAAAACTATTCATTAAAAATTAAATGAGAAAACTCCTCATTCTATTAACAATTGTAATTTTCAGCATCGACAGCCTTGCTCAGAGCAAGAGAACAATTACAGGAAGCATCCTTGACTCAGAAGGACTTGGTCTGCCAGGTGCGGCTGTAGTCGAGAAAGGCACGAAAAACGGAGTGACCGCCGATGTCGATGGAAAGTATTCGATTGAAGTAGACAGGAACAAGACTGTCATCCTGGAGTATTCCTTCATCGGAATGAAAAACGTCCTGAAACAGGTTGCACCCAGCATCGGTGTAGTCAATGTCACGCTGGAGAACGACACAAACCTCAACGAGGCTGTGATTGTCGGAGCCTACGGACTTGTACACAACAGGGAGAACCTTACTGGATCCGCATTCGAAGTCAAGAGCGACGTGATTGCCAAGCTTCCGGCCAACCGCATGGACAATCTGCTTGCCGGCCTTGTACCAGGCCTGGCAGTCAAGGAATCGACAACCGGAGGGCGCACCTCCTACAAGATACGAATCAGGGGTGACGGTTCCCTGAGCGCATCATGCGAACCTCTCTGGATCGTTGACGGAGTACCTGTTTATACAGGTACAAGAACAAATTCCGTGACCGGAACTTCTTACACCGTCAGTCCACTGTCTTTCCTCAACAACGATGACATCGAAAGCATGGTTGTTCTCAGGGACGCGACCACCACCGTACTCTATGGAGCAGACGGAGCAAACGGCGTCATCCTCGTCACCACCAAGAACGGAAGCAAGGGCATTCCGAAGGTGAGCGCCACGGTACGCTACGGCCTCTCAAGCATCGACCGTAGCACGACCAAGAAACTTGCAGACGCCGATCTCTGGAGAACACTTGCCGAGGAGGCATGGACCAACTCCGGAAGGCCTCTCAAGGCATTCCCGTTCCAAGACAACGAGCACAACTCATACTCAACGACAAACACCGACTGGTACGATGTCTACACCCGCACAGGAAGCAACACTCAAATCAACGTGTCTGCAAACGGAGGCACCGACAGGCTGAAGAACTACATGTCACTCGCCTACCTGAAGAGCAATTCCACCTACATCAAGAACACGCAGGAGAAGTACTCGATCATGGAAAAATCAACCTACTCCTTGACCGACACCTTCAATGTAACGGCCGGCATCACAGCAGGATACAACCACAACAACATCGGTTACAGGACTTCACGCTTCGATGAACTTCTGCCTATCTTCGAGCCTTACAATGCAGATGGTTCGTACAGGCTGTACAACTACTACAGCACCTCCGACACAGAATACATCCCTGTCGCCAAGAAGTTCGTCTACAACTACATCCCGGATCTCGAGCTGAACGACAACTACCAAAACACGCTCGATGCCAGGGCCAACCTCGATCTGACCTGGAAACCGGTCAAGGGATTATCTCTGTCCTCCAACACTGGATTCGACTACCAGTCGATCTACGAGGCCACCTACTCAAGCAAGAAGCTCAGCTACGATAGTTCAGAGAACAGTGGTTCATCCAGACGAAGCGGTGTGTTCAACACAATCTTCATCGAAAACCTGAAGGCGATCTACAACAGGACTTTCGATGACATTCACCACGTGAACCTTATGGCCTCGGCTGAGTGGAAGAATTCAAAGCATCCTTACGTCTATGCAACCGGAAGTGGTTTCGTCAACGACTACATCAAGGAGGTGACCTACGCCAACAAGGAAACCATATCAGGCGCTTCCAACGTCTCGCAGAGCAAGAGTCTTTCCTACATTGCATTCGCCGAGTACGGCTACAAAGGCCGCTACACTGCCAACATTTCGGCACGAAGACAGGGAAACTCTGCATTCTCCGTCTACAGCAAGTGGAGCAACTTCGCCGCTCTTGGATTCAACTGGAACATCAGGAAGGAACCTTTCTTCAACATCGACGCAATCAACATCCTCAATGCCAAGTTCTCTTACGGACTTAACGGTAATTCCCGCGTCGACTCTGCTTCCGCCTATGGAAAATACGGGCTCTCAAGTACTTACGGTGGCATAACCGGTGCCACCCAGACAAGTCCAGCCAACCCGGACCTCTCATGGGAGATGATCCGCACAATCAACGGAGGTCTAAACATCGGATTCTTCGACAGAATTGAAATCCAGTTAGAGGGCTACGAGAGAAGAACCTTCGACATGATCTATAGCGGACGTGTCTCTTCTGTCATAGCAGAGGGAACAGTGCCGAGAAACGTCGGAGAAATCGCCAACATCGGACTGGAGTTCAACATCGAGACCACGAACATCAAGAGAAACGACTTCAAGTGGACCACCCAGTGGAATGGCGCAAGGAACTTCAACAAGATCATCAAGCTTGCCGACGGCATGCACACAGGATTCTTCGATTACGTCTGGATGGAAGGCGCGAGCAAGGATGCATGGTGGCTCGTCAGATGGGCCGGAGTCGACCCTACGACTGGAGCCCCGATGTGGTATGACATCAATGGCGACCTTACGTACAACTTCACCTATGACAACCGCGTCCTCCTCCCTGAATATTCAAACCAGCCGACGCTGAAGGGAGGAATGACCAACACCTTCACCTGGAAGAACTTCTCCCTGAGCTTCCTTCTCGACTACACCTTTGGAGGCTACGAGCTCATCTCGCTGCTTGATGATGGTGTGAACGCTCTTGAGGACAACATGCCTATCGAGTCCGTAGACCACTGGAGAAAGCCGGGTGACACATCGGTCAACCCTGCCTACATCCACGACAACCCATCGATGTCCTACATGAGTTCGACCAGAGACCTCTACAAGATGAACAACATCCTGCTGAGAAACCTCTCGTTCACCTACGGCGTCCCGCAGAGATTCTCCAAGATGCTCGGAATGAAGCATATGTCCCTCTCGATCATGGGTGACAACCTCTACCTCTGGACCCCTAACCAGAGCAGAAAGCACAACAGCTACAAGACCCTCTGCTATTCCGAAGGCATGACCAGGATGGTATATGGTTGCATCTCAATGGATTTCTAAACAGGAACAACTATGAAACAGATTAAGAAAGCATATTTGTCAATCATACTTGCAATCCTCATCCCAGGACTCAGTTCCTGTGGTGACTACCTCTACGTCGAGCCTATCGGACAGAGTACGATTGCATCCTTCTTCTATGACATCGAAGGTCTCACGGCTGCCGGAATCGGCATGCACGCAGAGATGGTCGGCTTCCATGACTCTGACTACACAAAGTACGCCGAACTCATGGGAGACATGCTAAACCTCAACCCTGTTTACGCAGGAGAAGGAGACGTGTTCCTCACCAACTACAGGATGCTTCCATCGTACGACGCATCCTATCCTTACAACATCTGGAAGGCAGGCTACGGCGCAATCACCAATGCGAACAACATCCTGTATTACGGTCCAGACCTCAGGGAAAGGTATCCCAAGAACTTGAAAGAAATCGACAAGAACCTCGGCTATGCCCACTTTGCCAGGGCACTGATCCACTTTGACCTCTGCAACTGCTACGCAAGGCCATACAACTACACTCCAGATGCTTCGCACATCGGAATCCCGGTTGTGGATTACATACCCAGCTTCGAGTCAGTAATCAAGAGAAGTTCTGTCAAAAGCGTCTACGACCTGATTGTCAGCGATCTCAAAGAGGCCATCGAGCTTCTTGACGGCGTGAACGGAGACATCTACTACGTCACACAGGATGCAGCCAAGGCCCTTCTCGCCAGAATCTATCTCTACATGGAAGAATGGGACAAAGCCGCGGAACTCTCGAGCGAGCTCATGCAGAAATACGAGCTCACTCCAAGAAAGGACTACGTGGACATGTTCCGCAACGCCAAGGTAGTCCCTGGCAGCGAGATGATCTTTCGATTCAACCAATTCAGCAAGACTTCGTCGATGCGTTCATTCTACGATCCTACAGCGACTCAGGATGCCTTACCATGCCCAGTCATCACCACCTATTACGAGGCTGATGATGTCAGGAAGAGCCTCTTGACTTACATCCCCGAATCGGTCGAGGATTCCGTACACATCGGAAAGGAGTACAGCGCTGTCTGCAAGTATCTGCCATACAAGAGCATCACAGACACCGAGAAGAGAGTTCCCGACTTCCCTCTCCTGCGCGTATCCGAGCAGTATCTCATTCATGCCGAGGCTGTCCTCAAGGGAAGCAATGCGGACATCGAGGCCGCAGCCGGCGACATCAAGGCACTGGAAGGAAGGGCTAGAGGACTCGCACCGGGAAAGATCACACTTCTTTACTCCAACAAGGAAGACATGATGAACCTGATTGAAAGGGAACGCGTCAAAGAGCTTTGCTACGAAGGCCACCGTTTCTTCGACCTGGCAAGATGGAAGAAGGACGTTGTCCGCTCAAGCTATTCCAACGCCGAAGTCAAGCTTCTCAAGTACGAGGACCATCACTTCATTCTCCCTATACCAAGGATGGAGATGCAGGCAAATGAATATATGGTACAGAATGACGATTATCCAAGACTCTGATAATGAAAACCATCAATAGAATCACAATGGCGCTTGCAGCGCTTCTCTCCCTGGTGTCATGCAACGACAAGCTGGAAATCAGGTTCGAGGATTATTTCGTCTGCATCAAGGACGAAGCCGATGCAGAGACATCCAACTTCAAGGCGTCAAGCGAAGAAGACGTTACGACACTCTATGTTTCCTTGATTGCTCCCCCACTCGGCGAGACATTAACGGTCGACTATGAAATCACCGCAGGAAACGGGCTTGTTGAAGGAGTCGACTACAAGCTCCTCTCAAGCAAGAAGAGTGTGTCGATTGCAAACGGAGTGACCAGAATGCCAATCAGGATCGCTTTCATGCCTACTCCTGCAGACAAGTCCAAGGACAACACATTAAAGATCGAGCTCAAGAGCTGCAGCATGCCATCGATAAAGATCGGCTACCCTGGTCCAAGCAAGAGATTCAGTACTCACGTCATCACGAAATACTAATCAAATCATTCAATAACAAAGCATTATGAAACTTTCAAAATTATTCATCGCAGCAATTGCTCTCGTGGCAGCAGTTGCCTGTACGAAGGAAGAAGAGAAGGACACAACTCCTGCAGAACTTCGTTCCTTCGCATTCCTCGCTGAAGACAATGCCGGTGTCCTCGAGAAGGACTACGAGGCTGTCAGCATCGCTCCTGAGATGATTGTACGCATCCCCGATGGCGGAAAGGGACGCAAGCTCGTCGCAAGGCTCACCATGGGTGAAAATGACACTGCAACTGCAGACGGCGCAGAGGTAGTAGGTGGCAAAGTTACCGTCGACGGTACCTACCCTATAGACATCATCGTGACCAACAGCAAGTCAGGTCTTTCTTCAGCCTATGTAGTAAAGGTTGGAAAGATCCTCACACTCGTCCCTACACTTGCAGCCACCTACGAGGAGCCAGGTGCCGAGATGTACAAGGAACTTGATGCAGCAATCAACCCTAAGACCAACCAGCCTTATTTCTTCTACACCAGGAAGACCATCGTCGATGGAAAGGCTGCTTCAAGGCGCATCGCCTCCATGGTCAAGTGGAACGGCACATCATTCGACGCAGTTGGAAACCTTGCTTTTACTGGAGAAAAGGCAAATCCTTCAGGTATCGGAATCACTTTCGACGGTAATGGTACCCCTACTGTGGTCTACCAGGGCGGTCAGGCTTCCAATCTTGTTTCAGCCATGAGCCTTAGCGGTGCAGACTGGACACTTCTCGGAGACGCAGGTTCCGCTCCAAGGGCAGCTACTACCTACTATCCTAACATCGTCTCATTCTACGATGGCAACACCCTCAACGTCCTGACTCAGGACTATGCAGGCACAAAGACCACAAAGTACAAGGGACTGCTCTCAACCTACAATGGCGCAAGCTGGTCATTCAAGGAGCTTGAAGGTGGTCCTGAGATCGGCGGTGAAGGCCACGGTACATCAGCAGGTCTTCCATGGGCATTCAAGTCAACCACTACCGACAATGGTACATATGTAGCAAACGTCTACAACGAGCACTATGCAACTGTCAGGAAATTCAAGGGTGGCAACATCGAGATCGTAGCCGACAAGTTCGTTCCTGCAGGCGAGAACATGACCCTTCCGGGAGCATTCTGCTGCGACAGTGACAAGGACGGAAATGTCTACGTCACACTCGCAAAATGGAATGCTGGTCAGATGCAGCTCTACAAACTCAACGAGGAGACCAAGTCTCTTGAGGAGGTTGCACAGCCTATCAAGGTTACAATCTCAGCATCAGGTGGTGTCTCAGAGGAAATTGCATTCGGTATCAACAAGGCCACCGGTGAGATGGTTCTCATCGCAACCGATGCCAATGATGTACCTCAGCTCTACCTCATGTCCGACACAGGCAAGTGGTCCGAGCCAATCAGCTTCACTGAGGCAGTCGCAAGCTCCAACATCCACATCAACTTCAACGCAAACGGAGAGGGATTCATCTCATTCATCAGCAAGGATCTCAAGCTCACACTCTTCACTCTTGGAAGAGAGGAAGACGTACTTCCTGAATAATCAGGCTGACTGAACACAATAATCCCCGGGAATCTGCCAGATTTCCGGGGATTATTGTGTTCAGTACTACTTGTTGGCTTCGAGCCACTCGAGGCGGCGAAGGTCTGGGAGATGCTTGACCTGGAAGTGCTCGAACCTGGCCTTGAAGCCGTTGCCGTCAGGACAGGCTGCGACAGGGCCGACCATCACTGGGCAGTTGTCCTGCATCCAGAGAGTACGCATCATTGTGTACTCCTTGTCATCGAACGAGTAGAAGAGCTCGATGGCATCCTTGCGGCGAAGAGCCTTGATCCAGATGAAGTCAACCGGCTTGTCGAGAGTGATGACCGACCAGTCCGATGTGTGGTGGGTCACCACGGCGCTGATGTTGTACTTGCCGTCGACGTACTCGATTCCGAACTTGACATAGTTCTCATGATCGATCCTGATCATCATTCCGGCCTGGTCAAAACGGGTCTTGTACTCCCCTGACACCTTGACCTTGGCCTCGAACTCTCCTCCATAGGTTGTGTAGAGGAACGGGCCGTCGTCAACGGTAAATCCGTAGTGGGCGATGCGCCAGTAGTCGCACTGTGCAGGGACGTCCATGGTCAGTGTGCCGCCTTTGATTGTGTAAGATTCCGGTTCATTGAACCACTGCATCCTTTCGAGAGACTGGGCGCCTGCCAGCGCTGAGAAAGCCACTGAAAAGATGATGAGCGAGAGTATCCTTTTCATAAAATAACCATTTAATAGAGTATATTTGCAAAGGTAAAGATATACTGCAGAGCACACAATGGCTAAAAATAACCATTCGAAAAGGGAACTCGAGGCAAAGCTTGACCAGCTTTTCTTCAACCAGGATTTCTCCAGCACGGGCGCAGATGGGAGCGACATCGAGAAGTATCTCAGCGCAGCAGCCCTCTACGCTGCGGTGGAGAATGGGATATCAGTGCTCAGCGATCTCAAGGACAGGAGAAGCTACATCTTCTACGGGCAGCTTGGGGTGACGCTTGGCATCGCTGCGCATGGTGAGACCAGGGTTCTGGACACAATCTGGGAGGAAGAGATCCTCTCGCATGTCGCCGAGGCCGACCTGGTGCAGAAGCAGGCCGACGAGCTCATATTCTTCAGCCATGTGCGGAAGCAGGAGAGGCCGAACGACCATTGCATGTCGAGCTGGCTGAGGATGCATGATGCTGCGGGGGAAGAGCATTGCGTGAAGCATAGGATCTTCTATTTCACTGATGGTAAGTCGATCAGGTACGCTCTGTGCCTGTACAATGCTGCATCCGGCTTCCACAAGGCTTTGGTCACGGACACGAGGTCGGGGCGGGACACCATGCTGAGCCAGATTGCCGGCAAGGAGAGCATCCTTTCGCCGCGTGAGGTGGAAGTTCTGTCGATGATTTCGCGTGGAATGTCCAGCAAGGAGATCGCCAAGGCTTTGGGAATCAGTGTCTTTACAGTCAGCCGCCATCGTCAGAACATCATCGCGGCGATGAATGTCAAGAATTCCACGGAGGCTTGCAAGATGGCGTCCCTCCTGGAAATCCTCTGACCGTCCTTGGGGAATTCGGCGATAAACCCTATCTTGCAGGAAGAAAGTCATTCTGAATATGAAAAAGTGCATCCTCATCACATTCCTCGTCCTGTCGAGTGTGCTTGCAAGCGCAGAGATCAAGCTTCCGAAACTTGTGTCAGACGGGATGGTCCTGCAGCGCAATGCGAAGGTCAACATCTGGGGACAGGCTGCCGCGGGCAAGCCAGTCACCGTCGTAACTTCCTGGGATGGAGCAAAATACAGGACAAGTGCGGATTCCGATGGGAACTGGTGTGTCAGTGCCGTGACCGGTGAGGCCGGAGGGCCGTACTCGATCACAATCAAGGATGGGGACAGGGACAAGGTCACCGTCAGCGATGTGATGGTCGGTGAGGTCTGGATCTGTTCGGGGCAGAGCAACATGGGCATGCCTCTGATGGGCTATCCTGCGCAGCCGGTCGAGGGGGCTCTGGAGGAGTACGTCAAGGCTCCTTCGCACCACAACCTCAGGTTGTTCAAGGTAATTCCTACCCTCTGTGAGGATTACCAGGAGGATGTCAATGCAGGGTGGAGCCGTCCGACGATGGCTGAGGCTGCGAACTTTTCGGCTCTTGGTTTCCTTTTCGGGGCGGGGCTGGCGGACAATCTGGATGTGACGGTCGGTATGATCGAGTCGGATGCTGGTGGCACGAGGATCGAGGCTTGGATGTCGGAAGAGGCCATCCTGCCTGTCATTCCTGACAATGCGAAGAGTGACGAGGGGCGTGCTGCCATTGACCCTAATCGTACAGCAATCCTTTGGAAGTCAATGATCTATCCTTTGAGAAAATACGCTGCCAAGGGTTTTCTCTGGTACCAGGGTGAGTCCAACAAGGGGCAGTACAAGGTCTACGCGCAGCTGCAGGCTTCATTGGTCAAGCTTTGGAGGGACACTTGGACTGAGAATGGCACTGATGGTCAGTCGATGTTTTTCTTCTTTTCGCAGCTTGCGCCGTTCGACCACAACAATCCGTACGACAGGATCAATGGCAAGAAGAATGACATTCTGATTCCACTGATGTGGGAGGCTCAGAGGAGGGCTTTGGACATCATTCCGCTTTCGGACATGGCTTTCTGTGTGGATTTGGGGCATAGTTCGTTCATCCATCCGCCTCGCAAGAAGGAGCTTGCCGAGAGATTCCTGCTCCTTGCGATGAAGCATGCCTATGATGTGTTCGCTATTCCGTCGATGGACTGGAGGGGGCCGATTTTCAAGGGTGTGTCGTTCGATGGCTGTGAGGCGATTGTCGAGTTTGACAGTCCGTCAGTGCTTTGCCCTATCGATCCGCTTAATACTCCGGTTCCGATCCTTGGGTTCGAGCTGGCGGGGGCGGACAGGGTATTCCACAGGGCTGATGCCGTGATTGTCCAGAGGGATTACAACTTTTCGAAGAAGGTGCGGGTGACGTGTGCGGACGTTCCTGAGCCTGTGGCTGTAAGGTATGCTTTCGACAATGTTCCCGGGGAGCTGAACCTGACGAACACGATCGGGCTTCCGGCATATCCGTTCCGCTCGGACGATTGGGACGACGTGCAGTAGTGCGGCTCGTGGTTTGATGCGGGTGCTGGTTTGATGCGGGTGCGTAGCTTGATGCGGGTGCATGGTGCGGCTGGAGGAGGCGGTACCCCGCGGGGGGGGCCCCCCCCTGTCG
>JAGHSC010000166.1 GCA_018066065.1 Candidatus Cryptobacteroides faecihippi | reverse complement strand
AATAGACCCTGGCAGCTCCCCTGGACGCAAATTCAAAGGCTACCGCACCGGCACCACAGAAAAGGTCAAGCACCTTCAGGTCCTCGAACTCATATTCATTTCCAAGCACATTGAAAAGTCCTTCCCTCGCGAAATCCGTGGTAGGACGCGCAGCGTAGCCTGCCGGCGGGTTGATAGGCTTCCCGCCAAGCCTTCCTCCAATGATTCTCATAGCCTCTCGACACCTTTGAAATAACGGTATAGAGACATCTCCTCCGCATCCGAAAGCGGCGTCCTGAAGCAGATTGTGGAGACCTCCGGGTTGAGCTGGAGCTTCTTCACCGCAAGGAAGATGAAATACTCTGCAGTGGTGAAGTCAGCAGCCTCGAAGACATTGGAAAGCAAGAGGTTGCTTCCTTGCGAGATAGCAAGGTAAAGATGACCGTCGGCATAGGACGCCACGATTCTGTTGTACTCCCCCACTTCCCTGATGGCCTTCAGGATGAAGTACATCTCAGGAAGAGCCGCACAGCCGGCCGGAAGGCGCATTCCATCCATGACAGATGCAAGGGCAGCTTCCCCTCCCGAAAGCGAATAAAGCAGTTCTGCTGAATATTCAGGGAGCGAGACATGTCTCACTTCATCACCCTCTCCAAGTGCCACCGTCCGCGACAGGATGGATCTCGCCTCTGCCGCATCGAAGAACGCTGACGGGACAAGTGAAACCTTCGGAGTCATGAAGGAGAGCTCGGCCCCGGCCGCATCCTCGGCGGACAGGACATCGGAGGAAGCCTCATCAAGAGATTTCCAGCCCGACTCGGAAGAGATCTTCCCTGAGTCTGATAATTTAAAAGAATATCCACTCAAGCTGACTTGAATGGATATTCTCTTCAATGGTATGTAATCCATCAGCTCCTACTCCCAGTTTCCTGCGTTGTTGTTAGGGGCTGAGATGCTACCGACCTGGAGGCCTTCGTAGCGGCCCTGGTTCCTGCGGTCTGCATCAAGATTGATTCTGAGCTGGTTGTCAAGACCCTTGAGGAGAGCCCTGTAAGGAAGCTTAGCCTCGAAGAGAGGGACATCGACACCGGAAACCTTCTTGACGATGGCGTCCATCTCGATCTTCTGGCCATCAGAGAAAGGAATCTCATCGAGAGTCTCGATGTTGAAGTCCTGCCTGTGTGCGAAGAGGGTATCCTTGACTGCGATCTTGTTCTGGATCGAGAAGACGAGGTTCTTGTCACCTTCCTGATAGAGCTTGAAGAGACCTGCGTCGTTGATGCCCTTGTTTGCCTTCCTGATTGCGTTGGTGTGAGCAACTGCAAGGGAGTCATCCATTGAACCGACCTGCATGAGGACAGTCATCTGGCCATTCTTGTAGAACTGCTTGAGAGTGTCGAATGAAGCAGTGAATCTGTTGTTGACGCTCTTGAATGCGACCTGAAGGTCACGGATGTCCTTGAGCTGCTGGATAGCGACCTTCTCCCTGGCTGCCTCGTCCTTGTTGAACCTTACCGGCTGCATGATGCTGTCGTAGATGAGATACACGAGACCGAAGATGCAGAAAAGAAGCACGATGCTGAGAATCGTTTTCAGTGTCTTGTTCATTATTTTGTGTTTTTTATGTTTTATCCATCCATGGAACCGACACGAGGTCAATTCTGGACAAAGTTAGAAAAATGATTTATGAAATGCAATATAATTTGTAATTTTGCAAAGCAATGGAGATGATTCAGAAACTTCACGACTTTATCACAGCCGCGACCCGCATCACGGTCTCTGTCCACATGCATCCGGACGGTGACGCGCTGGGAAGCGGACTTGCCCTCGTACGCTTCCTGACAGGCGTGATGGGCAAGGATGCCGTCCTGGCGCTGCCGGACAGCATCCCGGAGACATTGTCGTTCATGTCCATGGAGGACGACAGGGAAAGAGTCATCGCCCACAGCGAAGATCCGGAGAAGGCCGAAAGGAGAATCGCGTCCAGCGACCTGCTTTTCTGCCTGGACTGCAACGCATTCAGCAGGACAGCCGCGCTTGAGGATGCCCTCAGGGCGTCAACGGCGCCGAAGGTCCTGGTCGACCACCATCTCAATCCGGACACCGAGTCCTTCGACCTGGTCTTCTCGAAGACCGAGGTCTCATCCGCCAGCGAAGTCCTCTTCTGGACTCTCCTGGAGCTGGAGGAGGTCGACGGCGACGCGGGAAGGCTCCCAGACGGCAGCATCCAGGCCCTCATGACCGGACTCACGACCGACACGAACAACTTCGCCAATTCCGTCTTTCCAAGCACGCTCGAGATGGCTTCAAGGCTGCTCGAAGCAGGTGCGGACAGGGATGGCATCCTGAGTTCCCTTTACAACAGCTACCGTGAGAACAGGCTCAGGCTCATGGGTTTCATGCTTGGGGAAAGGATGAAGATCACCCCTGATGGAGTGGCCTGCATGATCCTTGACAGGAAGACCCAGGAAAGGTTCGATTTCCGGCAGGGAGAGACTGAAGGCTTCGTCAACATGCCGCTCGCGATACAGAGCGTCCGGATGAGCATATTCCTGACGGAAGAGGAGGACAGGTTCAGGGTGTCCGTCCGTTCCAAGAAGGGGACATCGGCAAACATGTTTGCCAGGACCTACTGCAACGGAGGCGGCCATGAGCAGGCTGCCGGAGGGAAACTTCTCTTTCCGCAGGACATAGAGTCCCCGGATGCAGCCGAGGAGTACATCCTGAGCGCAACATCCAAGTTTTTCAGCAGATGAAGAGAATAGGCATCATAATCCTGTGCGGCATCATGCTCGCCTCTGCAGCGTCTTGCGACAAGTCGCTGGAGGCGACCTACAGCAAGCAGGACAAGAACATCGAAGCGCTGGTCAGCTCCCTGACAAGCCAGAACGAGGATGCCACCGTGGAGTATCTCGGCGGCACGGTCAGGGTAACCGTGGTGCAGGGAGAAGGGGAAGCTCTCAGGAAGGACGGATCGGTGTCCTTCTACTATGCAGGGCACTACGTCAACGGATCATCACTGAACGTAAACAACCTGTTCGCAACCAACTACGAGCTTTTCGCCAGCACCTCAAAATGGAACGTCACGGACACCACCGCATTCACAATCAAGACCTTGACCCTTTCGGAAGAGAAAGTCGTCGAAGGACTGAAGGCTGGCCTTGAAGGGGTCAGGGCAGGAGATGAATGCTATGTGATCTTCAACGGGAAGCATGGATTCGGCAAGGGACTGACAGGAATCATCCCTTCGAACTCAGCATTGGCATACCACTTGTGGATAAGAGGCGTCAGCAACTGACCTCGATGAAACTGAACAAAGATTGAAAATGAACATAAGCAGAAGAAAGATCATCGGTCTGGCCGGAGCAGCATTGCTCCTGTCAGGCATCATCGCATCATGCGCGAAGGAAGGCAAGACGGGCAAGAATGATGCATACATAACCTACTTCCAGTCCTGGATGAAGGTCCACCATCCGGAGGCAGCACCAACCGGACTCGGAATCTACATCATGGACGACAAGCCTGGTACAGGTGCAGCCATCAGCGACAAGGACAAGTACATCCTCGTCCGCTACACGACCAGGGACCTCGACGGAAAAGTCAATGGAACGACCGAGGAAAGCATAGCCAAGCAGACCGGAAGCTATTCCGTGGCAAACTACTACGGTGACGACATCATCATGAACGACCCGGATCAGACCAGCGCAGGCATCATCGAGATGCTCAAGGGAATGAAGGTCGGAGGAACCAGGAAGGCGATCATCCCGGGATGGCTCAACGTCGCCGAGAAGTACGACACCGCAGAGGATTACCTCAAGAAGTGCACAGGCACAGAGATGGTCTGCGACCTTACGGTCTCAGGCACGTACGAGGACATCTACAAGTGGGAGATCGACACTCTCGAAAGATTCGTGGCAAGGCACATGGCCGGCATCGACTCGACCTACTTCGGCTACTACTACAAGCAGACAAAGGCTCCGATCGACACCGTCTCCATCCCCAAGGACAGTACATTCTGCATCAACTACACCGGCAGGCTCATGAACGGAAAGGTCTTCGACACGACCATCAAGGACACTGCAAAAGTGTGGGGAATCTACTCATCCACAAAGGAATACAAACCGGTCTACATCAAGAAGAACGAGGATTTCACCCAGATTTCGATGGCTTCCAGCAATGGTTCTGATGGAAGCACGGTGGTCAACGGATTCTCCTACTGCATGAGCAACCTGAAGAAGTTCGAGAAAGGAGTAGTTGCTTTCTATTCCGTCCACGGCTACGGCGCCAAGGGCAGCGGTTCGGCAATTCCGAAATACGCACCGATTTCGTTCGAGATAGAGGTCGTCGCAGACCCTGACAAGTAGCATCTCCTGAATCACAGACAGATGCCGACAAGGACAACAGGACGTAACTACATCATCGCAGCGCTCATCCTGGCGCTGCTCACGCTTGCCGTGACAGCCTTCTGCAGGAGGTCCAGGTCCGAGAGTGCTGAACCGGTCAGGACACCGGTAAACCTCAACGAGGTACTCACCAACGAGATGTCAGACACCTCGATTCTTTCCGGGATAGACTCCAAGGTCAAGGAATACATGACCTACTGGGGGCTCAAGGGAGTCTCGCTCTCCGTGATGAGAAATGATTCCCTGCTCTACGCAAAGGGATTCGGAATGGCAGACAGCGACCGCAGGATGGAGCCAGGCAACATCCTCAGGATCGCTTCAGTGTCAAAGCTCGTCACGGCGACAGGTATCATGGTACTCCAGGACAGAGGCCAGCTGAGCATCAAGGACAAGGTCTTCGGACCGCACGGAATCCTCAACGATTCAGTCTACGTTGCCGCAATCAGCGATTCACTCTACAACAAGATAACGGTCGAGGACCTCATGCGCCACAAGGGAGGGTTCTCCAGGAAAGGCGGAGACCCGATGTTCTCCACGAGGTGGATCATGATGCAGAACGGCTGGAAGGAAGTCCCGACCCAGGAGCAGCTCATGGAGCTCCAGCTCAAGCGCAAGCTCATCTTCGAGCCAGGAACATCCCAGGACTATTCCAACTTCGGCTACCTTGCCCTCTCAATGGTCATCGAGAAAGTCTCAGGGACCGACTACGAGACCTTCATCCAGGAGAATGTGCTCCACCCTGCAGGCTGCAGAGGATTCAGGATTGCAGGCAACTACTACAAGGACAGGTATCCAGAGGAAGTGCGCTACTACGTCCAGCACGACGACGAGCCGGCAGAGGAATTCAACAACAGCGGCCGCAAGGTAACCCGCTGCTATGGTGGAAACAACGTTGCAGGCCTCTCAGGAGCAGGAGCATGGGTGGCCTCCACCCCTGAACTCGCCCTCTTCGTGGCATCCATCGACGGCAAGCCTGAGGTACCGGACGTCATCAGCCCTGAAAGCGTGGCTGCGATGACTGAATATTTCGACCCGGAGACTTACTCCCTCGGATGGAACGACACCAAGCCGACAGGCGAATGGTCCAGGACCGGCACCTTCGCCGGCACAAGCGCCCTGATCAAGTGCTTTCCAGACGGAGAATGCTGGGTCTTCGTGACCAACACAAGCACCTACAAGGGCCCCGGCCTCGCAAGATTCACAGGCGAGCTCTTCGACAAGCTGAGAGCATCCTGCTCATCAAGATTCCCGGCAAGGAACCTCTTCTACGAAGACTGATGAAAAAAATACCTATCTTTACATGACATTTGGAATGTAAGGATGGTAGAGGAGAGAGATTTTGCGGGGATCGGCATTCCCTTTGCCGCCGGCATCGCGGCAGGCATCATTTCATCAGAGACATTGACCCCAAGCCTGGCACACTGCCTGGCCGCTCTGTCGTGCACAGCGGCAGCCGCAATGGCCGTGGCAATGACTGCAGCACCCGGAAAGGAGAGAATCGAGGCGCCACTCCGCGTCCTGGCATCATTCACATTCCTGGCATGCGGATTCTTCTGCGCACTCAACTCCAGGATCATGCAGGGCATCGGGACAGAGCTGGACGGAGGCATCGGAAGTGCCGCCCGGAGAGCCTGCGCGATCCTCAAGGAAACCATCGATGCGATCCCCTACTCGAAGGAAGGCACCGGCGCCCTGGTGAAGGCTCTGCTCACAGGAGACAGGAGCGGTCTTGACAGGGAAACGACAGCCTGCTTCAGAGCTGCCGGCGCATCCCACATACTTGCACTCTCCGGACTGCATCTCGGGCTGCTCCACCTCATCCTCACGAAGCTCACCGCGCCTCTTGGCAACAGCAGGAAGGCTCGCGTGGCAAGATATTCATTGACAGTTGGTTTCGCAGGATTCTACTGCCTCATGACAGGAGCCGGGCCGTCCATCGTCAGAGCCTTCCTGTTCATCCTGCTCAGCCAGACGGCCGCCCTGCTCGGGAGGGAAAAGCCGCCTGTGCTCATCCTTCTCGGAGCCCTGACGATCCAGCTGGCCCTCAAGCCGGATGTGGCGACAACCCTGGGATTCCAATTATCCTATCTCGCCATGGTGGGAATATTCACGCTCTACCCTGCCCTCGAAGGAATCTACCCGCAGCCTGAAAGGGAACTGTGGCGAAAGATGGATCCATTCAGGAAGATCTGGAACGGGGCGATGCTGTCCCTCTCATGCCAGGTCTTCACGGCGCCACTGGTTTGGTTCAAGTTCCAGACTTTCCCGAAGTTCTTCCTGATCACCAACATGACGGCACTGCCACTGACAAGCGCGATCATGGCAGTCTCCGCCGCCACGATCGCGCTTTCAGCCTTGGGCATATGCCCAGTATCACTGGTGCATCTGGATGAGACACTCGTCCAGACACTGATTTCTGTCCTTAAGACCGTTGCTGAGCTTGACTCTTCCTCATGGACCTGAATCCATAGATACCGACCACGATGAAGCAGATCAGAGGGAGACAGAAGCTGACATTGACTGCAGGATGTCCGAGGACGGTCCCGAGATCGATGATAGAGCCCTGGAGCGGAGGAAGGATGGAGCCTCCGACAATCGCCATCACAAGAAAGGCTGCACCAAGAGTGCTGTCCTCAGCACTGACATTCTCGAGAGATATTCCGTAGATGGTCGGGAACATCAGACTCATGAAAGCACTGATGGCGACAAGGCAGACAAGACCGCCCATGCCGACTATCGCGATCGCACCAATCGTGCACGCCGACGCACAGCAGGAGAAGATCAGGAGAAGCCTCCTTGAGTTCACGTACTTCATCAGCATGGTTGCGATGAAGCGGAAGCAGAGGAACATGGCCATAGCCAGGATGTTGTATCTCTGGGCCGTTGCCTTGTCGATTCCCAGATTGTCGGCATACTGGATGATGAATGTCCAGACCATGATCTGGGCTCCGACATAGAACACCTGGGCCAGAACGCCCTCACGGTAGACGGTGTTGTGCCAGAGGCGGCTGAGGGTTTCCTTGGTGTTGAGCTTCCTTGCGGTGTCGACCGTGCTCGGCATCTTGGTGACTGCAATCACCAGGAGCACAGCAAGAACGACCATTCCAAGGACAACATAGGCGTTGCGGATGGTCGCAAGATCCTGGATCCTCTCAAATCCCTTGGTGGCGGCATCAAGCTCGGAAAAGTGATTGACGCCGGCGGCATCGCGATGCTGGTCGCTCAGGAGTGAAGGGAGCACCACAAAGGAAGCCACGGCCATTCCGGACAGGGAGCCCATCGGGTTGAATGTCTGGGCAAGGTTGAGACGCCTGGTGGAAGTCTCCTTTGAGCCGAGCGAGAGAATGAACGGATTGGCCGTCGTCTCGAGGAAAGCCAGGCCGAAAGTAAGGATGTAGAGAGAGAAGCAGAAGAACGTGAAACTCTGCTGGGCAGCTGCAGGGATGCACAGGAAGGCTCCTGCCGCATAAAGCATCAGTCCCAGCAGGATTCCGCTCTTGTAGCTGAACTTGCGGATGAAAAGGGCCGCAGGGATAGCCATGGTGGCATATCCACCGTAGAATGCGAACTGGATCAGCGAAGCCTTGGCGGCAGACAGTTCCATGATTGTCTGGAACGCTGCCACCATAGGGTTCGTGATGTCGTTTGCAAATCCCCAGAGGGCGAAAAGCGTCGTGATGAGGATGAACGTCAGCAGATACCTGCGTTCAACCAGCCTTGATCCGTTGCCCATCTGCTACTTGTAGATAGGTCCGAAGTTTGCGCACGCGCGGAAATCAGCGCCTTCCTTGTCCGTTCCGAATGCATTCCATGCTGCAGGACGGAAGATGTCCTTCTCTGCGATGTTGTGCATGCAGACAGTGATGCGGAGCATCGAGGCAAGAGTGATGAGATCGGCACCGATGTGGCCATGTGCGATCGCTCCATGGTTCGCGCCCCAGTTGTTCATGACGCTGTAGACATCCTTGAAAGCATCCTTGGAAGGATCGAGACGTGGAGCGAACCAAGTGGTAGGCCAGGTCTTGTCGGTACGGACGTCAAGGGTATGGTGAACGTCTGCAGGAAGCTCGACGCTCCATCCTTCAGCGATCTGAAGGACAGGGCCGAGGCCCTTCACCATGTTGAGACGCATCATTGTCATAGGCATTCCACCCTTTGTGAGGAAGTGTGATGAATATCCACCACCGCGGAAGTAGTCGCGGTCAGCAGGCATCCACTGGGTTGCAGCAAGGCAAGCCTCTGCATCCGCCTCGGTCATCTCCCAAGGGGTCATCATCGTAGGATTGCCCTCGGCATCGGTCATGGCGCCGGTAGCGTCAAGTGTGGTCGCGCCTGAGTTGATGAGATGGATGAATCCGTTGGCTGCACCGCCCTCGACTGTCCATCCAGTGACTCTCTTGACGGCTTCAGGGCTCCAGTAGGTGCGCACATCGCTGAACATCACGCCCTTGTTGGTCAGGAGATGGCCGAAGAGCATGGAAATGCCGTTGAGAAAATCGTTCTCGGTAGCAAGGACCTTTGCCTCTCGGATGCCGTTCCAGTCGTAGGAAGAGCACATGAGTGACTCAGGGAAGTCGAAGTTTGGCTTGTAGTCGGTCCACTGGCGCTGGCCCTGGACACCGGCACAGATGGCATTGTGGCCGAGAGCCTCCTCCTTGTACCCCATCTCGAGAAGTTTCGGGTTGCCTTCCATGAGATCGCGGATGATCATGTAGTTCTTGACGGTGAACTCCCAGTCCGCATCCTTCTCTTCGCGGTTCTTTCCCTTGCCCTTGCCGTTGAAGTCGGTCATCGGGGTGCCAGGGAAGAGAGGACGGTCCTCGTTGTAGTCATAGCCTTCCTGAGGCTTGCAGTACTTCTCGCACCATGCCATTGCCTTCTCGAACTCTTCCGGATCGAAGATGCCGCGGTCCACACGGCGGAGAATCTCCACGAGCTCCACATATTCAGTGCGCATGCCGAGGTAGTCCTGGAGGAAGTCGGCGTTGACGATCGAGCCGGCGATACCCATGCAGGTGTTGCCAAGGCTGAGGTAGCTCTTGCCGCGCATGGTTGCTACAGCCTGTGCAGCGCGTGCCCAGCGGATGATCTTCTCCGCGACGTCGGCAGGGATTGTGTTGTCCTCAAGGTCCTGTACATCATGTCCGTAGATGCCATAGGCAGGGAGTCCCTTCTGGGCATGGGCAGCAAGGACAGCAGCGAGGTAGACTGCACCAGGGCGCTCTGTTCCGTTGAATCCCCAAACTGCCTTTGGATAGTAAGGGTTCATGTCCATGGTCTCGGATCCATAGCACCAGCATGATGTCACAGAGATTGTGGCTCCCACGCCCTCGCGCTCGAACTTCTCGGCACAGGCGGCAGACTCTGCCACGCGTCCTATTGTGCTGTCGGCGATGACACACTCCACTGGAGAGCCATCTCCATTGCGCAGGTTGCTTCCGATAAGCTCGGCAACGGCCTTTGCAAGAGCCATGGTCTTTTCCTCAAGGCTTTCACGAACTCCACCCTGACGGCCATCTATGGTCGGGCGGATACCGATTTTAGGGTATTTCATTTTCTGTTGGTTTAATTGTCCAAAAACTTACACATCATCGTCTTGAAACGATGCAGGTAAATTTAAGAAAAATTATCTTATGATAGAATGGATAATGCGAAGCATTTCACGAACGGTGGCCCTGGCAAGGGAAACCGCCCTCTCGGGCAGCGGCCGCGACCCATCTTTCCACACCGACTCATCAGGCGCATGTGAGACATGAGCCATGATTCCAGGAGCAACAACCCTGGCGACGCCTGCCCTGAAAGCCTTCTCCCCGCAGCCATAGTCAAAGAAAGACTGCCTGAATATGTCCGAAGGGGTCGCCACCTTGCGGAAAGCGTGGCGAGGAACGAACAGCAGAGCCGTGTCGTACAGGTGACATGGAACCGGTATCACCGGATCAGGCTCCACAATCCTTCCACGCTTGCTGCGGCCTCCGCAGACAATCCTGCGTTCATCCGACACCACGCTGCCGGTGATGATGGCACGATGGCGCAGGAACTCGGAATCCGAAAGGAATGAAGCGATGGCATCATCCCTGAGCGAGAGGTCATGTCCAACCCAAAGGCAGAAGTCCGGAATGGAATCCGCATCCTGGTCCCACTCCATGAAGACATCTCGCCCCTTGTCATTCAGGACGATCTCGAAGGAATACTTTCCCTCAGCCTCGACAAGGGCGCACTGGCGCTGGCACTCTTCGAGACACTCCGGGACGACATCATGCCGCCCGCCGGAATCTATGAGGACAAGTACCTTCACAGGGCAGGGGGACTAATCAAGCTTGAGCACAGCCATGAAGGCACTCTGAGGGACCTGGACGGTACCGATCTGCCTCATCCTCTTCTTGCCTTCCTTCTGCTTCTCGAGAAGCTTTCTCTTTCGGGTGACATCACCACCGTAGCACTTTGCGGTCACATCCTTCCTGACCTGCTTGACAGTCTCACGGGCAATGATCTTGGCGCCGATAGCGGCCTGGATAGGGATGTCGAACTGCTGTCTCGGGATGAGGTCCTTGAGCTTCACGCACATCTTCCTTCCGAAATCGTAGGCATTGTCCTCATGGATGAGGGAAGACAGCGCATCGGCAGGCTCTCCATTAAGAAGTATGTCGAGGCGTACAAGTCTTGCCGGTCTGTAGCCGGTTATGTGGTAGTCGAACGAAGCATAGCCCTTTGAGATGGTCTTGAGATTGTCATAGAATCCGAAGACAATCTCGGAGAGAGGCATGTCGTAGTTGAGCTCGACTCTGTCTGCAGTGATGAAATGCTGGCTCACGAGGGTGCCCCTGCGGTCCAGGCAAAGCTTCATGATCGGGCCGAAGAAATCGGACTTGGAAATGATCTGGGCCCTGATGAAAGGCTCCTCGATGTGGTCGATGAGTGTCGGTACCGGCATGCCTGACGGGTTGTGGACGTCGAACACCTCTCCCTGAGTCGTGAAGACCTTGTAGGAGACGTTCGGGACAGTCGTGATCACATCCATGTTGAACTCCCTGAACAGGCGCTCCTGCACGATCTCAAGGTGAAGGAGGCCGAGGAAACCGCAGCGGAAGCCGGATCCAAGCGCAAGGGAAGATTCCGGCTCGTAGACGAATGAGGCATCATTCAGCTGGAATTTCTCAAGGACGGAACGAAGTTCCTCGAACTTCGATGCATCCACAGGATACATACCGGCGAAGACCATCGGCTTCACTTCCTCGAATCCGGAGATAGCCTTGGAGCAAGGTCTTTCAACATGGGTGATGGTGTCACCGACCTTGACCTCCGTGGCACTCTTGATCCCAGAGATGATGTAGCCTACATCTCCGCAGGAAATCTCCTTGGTCGGATTGAGCTTGAGCTTGAGCACACCGATCTCGTCGGCGGAATACTCCTCGCCGGTGCTGACGAACTTGACCCGGTCACCGGAATGGATCGAGCCATTCACAACCTTGAAGTAGGCGATGACTCCTCTGAATGAATTGAATACGGAATCGAAGACGAGAGCCTGGAGCGGGCCTTCCGGATCGCCCTTCGGAGCCGGGATCCTGTCCACGATGGCATCGAGGATCGGAGCGACGCCCTCGCCTGTCCTTGCGGAAACCTTGAAGACATCATCCGGGTCGCAGCCCAGAAGGTTGCAGACTTCGTCGCAGACGACTTCCGGACGTGCCGAATCCATGTCGATCTTGTTCAGGACAGGGATGATCTCCAGACCGTGGTCAATGGCCAGGTAGAGGTTGGAGATTGTCTGTGCCTGGATGCCCTGGGAGGCATCCACCACCAGCAAGGCGCCTTCGCATGATGCGATCGAGCGGGATACTTCATAGGAGAAATCGACGTGCCC
>JAGHSC010000218.1 GCA_018066065.1 Candidatus Cryptobacteroides faecihippi | reverse complement strand
GCCAAGGACAGAGATCACCGAGTTCACCGAGGCAGAGTCGACGACGCCCTGCGGGCCACATTTCTCGATGAACAGCTCCGCCATCCTCTCCTCGATTCCTTCCATGATCTCGGAACCGCTTTCCTTCTTTAGGTAGAAGTCCTCAAGCTCACCGAGGTAGCTTCTTACCATGGCACATGCATCTTCCTCCACGGAAAAGACATAGCCACCTATGCTTACGATTTCAACCGGTTTCATTTCTTGAGAGTGTTGATGGTTTCGACGATTTCCTGCCAGGCGGCATCCATTTCACGGAGCTGCCCACGGCCCTTTTCAGTGATGCAGTAGTACTTCCTTGGAGGTCCCTGGGTGGATTCTTCCCAGCGGTAGGACAGGAGTCCCTGATTCTTTTCTCGGATAAGCAGCGGGTAAAGCGTTCCTTCGACCACGATCATGTTCGCGGCCTTGAGTTCCTCAAGGATGGAGGAGGCATAGGCCTCCTTTCGGTCGAGAATGCTTAGAATGCAATACTCCAGCACCCCTTTCCGCATCTGGGAACGTACGTTGTCTGAGATGTTTTCCATAGTCTTAATTCTTCATTGAGCTGAACCTTGCCATGTTCTCGGCCGTGGCCGGGATGCCCCTCATTGCACATTTCTCGGCAGGAGTCTTGGCCTTCGGCACAACGATCCAGAGGACGAGATAGACAAGAAGGCCTGAACCCCAGAGAAGGACAGCGAGGAGCAGGACGATACGCACGATCGAGATGTCCAGGTTGAGCAGGGCGGCAAGTCCGGCTCCGACACCGCCTATCGCCTTGTTGTCTGGATCGCGGTACAGATGCCTAGGCTCATCGCCCTTGACTCCCGAATAGGTGAAATCCGCACCGGTGAAGGCTCCCCTCGAAGCGCTGTCAGCCTGCGGGTTTGAATATTCAGGTGCGTCCATCTGCTCCTTCGAGCCATCGGGCATGCCAAGCTGCTCGACGGTCCTTGTCACGAGATCGAGGTCGACAACCCTGGTGGCGATACCGCCGGTCCTCTGCTCGAAGAGTTCAGCCAGACGGCTTTCCAGATCTGCCATCACCTCGTTCTTGGCCTCAAGGGCATCCTTGCCCAGGCGGGACTCGAAATGGTTGAAATAGGAAACAAGCCTTGAATAGGCATCCTCATTGAATGCGAAGCTTCTTCCACCGACACTTGCGTTCACGACTTTTTTCATAGTATATAAGATGTATGAT
Source organism: Candidatus Cryptobacteroides faecihippi (assembly GCA_018066065.1). Classification (GTDB taxonomy): domain Bacteria; phylum Bacteroidota; class Bacteroidia; order Bacteroidales; family UBA932; genus Cryptobacteroides; species Cryptobacteroides faecihippi. The sequence continues at coordinate 744 of JAGHSC010000218.1, read as the reverse complement.
TTGACTTTCGACTTTTGTTTACATTGCAAAGATATATAATTTTTCAATTACCTTGCAACACAAGGTACTATTATTTTCAAAATATTTTGCAAAAAAAATTGACAGGAGACTGGCCACACACACGCCATCTCCTGTCAATCAGCTTGTTATCAGATTTCTAGAGTCCGAGCTGCTTGAAGAAATCGTTACCCTTGTCATCAACGAGGATGAAAGCCGGGAAGTCTTCGACCTTGATCTTCCAGATTGCTTCCATTCCGAGTTCAGGGTACTCAACACACTCGATGCTCTTGATGTTGTTCTGAGCAAGGATTGCTGCAGGGCCTCCGATCGAGCCGAGGTAGAAGCCACCGTGCTTCTTGCAGGCATCGGTGACAGCCTGGCTGCGGTTACCCTTCGCGAGCATGATCATTGAACCGCCATTATCCTGGAACTCATCCACATAAGGGTCCATACGTCCGGCAGTGGTAGGTCCCATTGAACCGCAAGCCATTCCGGCAGGGGTCTTCGCAGGGCCTGCATAGTAGATCGGGTGGTCCTTCATGTACTGAGGCATTCCCTCCCCTGCGTCAAGGCGGGCCTTGAGCTTTGCATGGGCAATGTCACGTCCAACGATGATGGTTCCATTGAGGCTGAGGCGGGTGCTGACAGGATACTGTGAGAGAATCTTGCAGACCTCGCTCATAGGCTGGTCGAGATCGATCTTGACAACCTCACCCTCACCTGCATTGCGGAGCTCCTCAGGAA
>JAGHSC010000209.1 GCA_018066065.1 Candidatus Cryptobacteroides faecihippi | reverse complement strand
AAGAAGCAGAAGGAGGTCGATGCCCTCAACCGCGAGATCGAGCGCATCATCAGTGCGGCGATGGGCGGAAAGGGAAGCAAGGGCTCGTCAGCGTCCAAGAAGCCTGTCGACTACAAGCTTGCAAAGGAGTTCGAGTCCAACAACGGCAAGCTGCCGTGGCCGGCTGAAGGACCCGTCGCGGACCACTACGGCCAGCACTACCACCCTGTCTACACGAAGGTCAAGCTGCCGTTCAACAACGGAATGACCATAGCACTTCAGGAAGGCACCCAGATCAAGGCTGTCTTCGACGGCGTCGTGAAGCAGATCGTCGTGATGCCGGGCTACAACAAGTGCGTGCTCATCCAGCACGGTGACTATTTCTCATTCTACTGCAAGCTTGGATCGGTGTCCGTCAAGGCCGGTGACAAGGTGAAGACAAGCCAGGCCATCGGAACAGTCGACACGATCAACGGAGACACCCAGCTACACTTCCAGATCTGGTCCGGAAGGACACCTCAGAACCCGGAAACATGGCTCAGACCATAGTCAGACAATGAAACACGAGATCATCATAAAGGATCTGGAGAGCATCGATGCGGCCGCAGCCGAGTTTCTCCGCCAGACCGAAGGAAAGAACCTGATAGCCTTCCACGCTCCGATGGGAGCCGGAAAGACGACTTTCACCACTGCACTCTGCCGCTGCCTGGGCGTCGAGGAAGATGCCGTCAGCTCTCCAACCTTTGCCATTGTGAACGAGTACAGGACCCGCACCGGCGAGCCACTGTTCCACTTTGATTTCTACAGGATCTCCAGCATCGCCGAAGCTCTCGACATCGGTTTCTACGACTACATCGACAGTGGCTTCCTCTGCCTGATGGAGTGGCCGGAGAATGTCGAGGACATCCTCCCCGAGGAGACCCTGCACGTCAGCATCAAGGTCAACCCGGACGAATCCAGGGCCCTGACCTGGGAAGACTGAGTCAGCAAGCTCCCCTCTCACTTCATCCCGTCAGGCATCCTGTCGAGGAAACGGTAGCCAGCCGCCTCGCGCAGGTGCTTCGGGCCGATGTCATCCTCACCCTCCAGGTCAGCTATCGTCCTGGCCACCTTCAGGATCCTTGAATAGGCGCGGGCGGAGAGCCCCATCTTCCCTATCAGCTGCTCCATGACGGCACGGCAGGGCTCATCCAGCACGCAGTACTTCTCGATCAGACGGTTGCCCATCTCCGCATTCGTGAATATTCCGTCACCGGCGAAGCGCTGCTTCTGCCGCAGGCGTGCCTTGAGGACACGCTCAGCAACGACAGCGCTCGACTCTCCCTTCACCTTCCGCACAAGCTTTCCAGTCGCTACAGGATGGAGCCAGACCTGTATGTCTATCCTGTCCATCACGGGACCGGAAAGACGGGAAAGGTAGTTCATCCTCTGCCCCGGGGTACAGATGCACCGGTTCCCCTCCCCGTAGTAGCCGCAGGGACATGGATTGGAAGCCGCCACAAGCATGAACGAAGCAGGGAACTCCAGCTTGGAGCGAAGTCTGGAGATTGTCACGACGCGATCCTCCATCGGCCCCCTGAGAGCCTCCAGGACAGACTTGGACATCTGGCCATACTCGTCAATAAAAAGTATTCCATTTTCAGCGAGTGTCACTTCCCCGGGACGGATGTCCCCGCCTGCCCCACCTCCGATTATGGCCGGAAGCGAGGCACTGTAGTGAGGTGCCCGGAAAGGTCTCTTCCGGATCAGTCCCATCCCGCTGCCCTTGAGTCCCGCGACTGAATATATCTTGCTCGTGACGATCGCCTCTCCGGTTGTCATCGGAGGGAGGATGCCAGCCATTGCCTTGGCGAGCGAGCTTTTCCCGCTTCCGGGAGGCCCGACCATGATCATGTTGTGACCTCCGGCGCATGCGATCTCCGCTCCCCTCTTGGCCCCATCCTGACCGATTATCTCCGAAAAGTCCATCCCATCCTGCGGTGCATGGGCGGAGGCACGCCTGCCCAGGCGTGTGAGCTTGTTGTAGAGCCTGGTGTTCCAGACCAGCAGGTCGCTGCAGTCCTCCTTCTCCTCCAGGATCTTCAGCACATCATTGAAGGACTCTACCCCGAAGATCGATAGTTCCTGACACTCAGTAGCCTCCAGGGCCGATCCCAGAGGAAGAATGCATCCGGCCAGGCCCTTCTTGGAGGCAAGGTCGGCAAACGGGAGGGCTCCCGGCACTTCGCGTACAGACCCATCCAGTCCCAGTTCCCCCATTATCAGATACTTCCCCAATCCCGGGAGTTCAACCTGACCGGAGGCAGCAACTATTCCGATAGCGATGGGGACATCATAGCCGCCTCCGCTCTTGTGCATGTCGGCAGGTGCCAGATTTATCACAATCTTCTTTCCCGGCACATGGAAGCCGAGTGACTGGAGAGCAGTGATGGTCCTCAGCAGGCTTTCCTTCACGGCGATGTCCGCCATGCCGACAAGATGGATTCCGATTCCCTGGGTGATGTCGACTTCGACAGTCACCGGGACGGCATCGATTCCGATGCATTTTGCGCAATTGATGTTTATGAGCATTCCACGTTCAAGTTTTGCCGGCAAATATGCTCAAGGGAAACGGCAAAATCCATAAGAAAGAAACATGAGTCGAAAGAAACAGAAAGGATTTAGTATATTTGCAAGACAAGCACGGACAACCATGGAAATTAAAGAGATTACGGTGCATTGCACCAATGATGGAAAAGAATACAAGGCAGCTCTCGGAAGCACACTCAAGGAATTGTCGGACAAGGTCTGCAAGACGGTCACGGATGAGAAGACCGGTGTCGTCTACGATGTGATTGCAGCCCTGGTGGAAAACAGGGTATGGAGCCTTGACTCACTTTTCATGAACGATGTCGAGGACCTTCAGTTCATCGGTTACAACCGGATGGAAGGCAGACGCACCTACATCAGGTCACTCTGCTTCGTGCTCCAGTGCGCCGTACGCGACCTCTTCCCCGAGAAGGTCCTGCTCATCGACCATCACATCCCAAGCGGACTCTACTGCGAGCTGCAGGAGCCCGGCAAGATCGAGGATGGCAAGCCAAAGGCCTACTTCATCAAGGACGAGGACATCGACCTCATCAAGGAAAAGATGAAGGACATCATTGCGAAGGACCTTCCTTTCTCCAGGACCAGGATGAAGATGGAAGAAGCCTGCAAGATCTTCCGCAGCAACAACCAGCCGATGAAGGCTGATCTCCAGGAAAGCATCGGAACCTTCAGCTGCAATGTCTACAGTCTCGACGGCAAGTTCGATTCATTCCATGGACCGCTCATCCCATCAACCGGCTACATCAAGGTCTTCGACCTGATCGGTGTCGGCAACGGAATGTGCCTCCAGCTCCCGATGATGAACGACTTCAGCAAGGTCATGCCTATCAGGCGCCAGACCAAGATCGCTGCCACGCTCAAGGACTATTCGAACTGGTGCTCCATCATCGGCATCAGGGGCATCGGTACCCTCAACAATGCAATCAAGGCCGGAAAGGCCACCGATCTCATCAACCTTGCGGAATCGCTCCATGAGCGCAGCTATGCACACATCGCCGACATGATCTACGAGAACCGCAGCACAAAGAAGATTGTCATGATCGCAGGTCCTTCATCCAGCGGCAAGACTTCCTCATCGCTCAGGATCGCTCTCCAGTGCAAGGTGCTCGGACTCACCCCGAAGGTCATCGAGCTCGACAACTACTTCGTGGACAGGGACAGGACACCAAAGGATGAGAATGGAGACTACGACTTCGAATCCCTCTACGCAATGGATCTAGAATTCCTCAACATGTAGCTCAACCAGCTGCTCGCAGGAGAGGAAGTCGAGATTCCTAAATACAACTTCAAGACAGGAAGCCGTTCCTTCGTCGGCAACAAGCTCAAGCTTGAGGACAACGACATCCTCATCATGGAAGGCATCCATGCCCTCAACCCTGAGATGACCTCGGCAGTGGATGACTCGAAGATCTTCAGAGTCTACGCTTCTGCGCTGACATCGCTCAACATCGATGAGAACAACAACATCGCGACCTCAGACAACAGGCTTCTCAGAAGGATTGTAAGGGACAACAGAGTCAGAGGGATCAGACCTGAGGACACCATCCTCCGCTGGCCAAGCGTAAGAAGGGGGGAAAGCAAGAACATCTTCCCATTCCAGGAGAATGCAGATGTCTTCTTCAACTCTGCACTCATCTTCGAGCTTCCGATGCTCAAGTACTATGCTGAGCCGCTCCTCAGAAGGATATCGCCTAATTCGCCAGCATATTCAGAGGCTTTCAGGCTTCTGAAGTTCCTGAGCTACATCGTTCCGCTCACACCTGAAGAGATCGCTACGATCCCTCCGACTTCCATCATGAGGGAGTTCATCGGAGGGCAGACTCTCTAGGCTCTCCAGACGTTCTAGATTACCTCCAGTTCGTCAGCCTTGATCCATCCCTGGCGTCCATCGGCAAGTGAAATGTTGTACCAGCCGCTGACATCGTCAAGGATGGTCACCTTCGTACCCTCATGGACCACGAAGAGATCCTTCGAAGAAGTTCCTGAAGGAGAGCTCTTTACGGAAGACACAGGAGCCATCACCACAGCCTTGTCAGCCTCATCGTAGTCAGACTTCTGCCAGAGCGAGAATGAGAGGGATGACATGGAGAGGAGAAGCAGGACGATTCCTGTGAAGAAGCCGACCCTGCGCATTCCCGCAGTGGAACCGAGAAGGAACAGCAGCAGCATTGCAAGGGCAAGAGCCAGCAGTACGAGGAATGATGCCGCCCACGCATTGGAGCTCATCATGTAGCAGAGCTTGCGCACAAGGCTCTTGAGCATGAACTCGGGTACCGGTTCGATCTTGTCCTGAATGAAGTTTTCCGCAAATTCAAGGTTGTAGCGGGCATCAGCATATGATGGATCGAGTTTCAGGGCTCTCTCATAGTTCAGGACTGCCCTCGGGTAGTCGCTTTCCTTGAAGAAAGCGTTCCCAAGGTTGTAATAGAGTTCCGGCGAATCTTCCCCGGTTGAAAGAATAGCCTCCCAGAGGGTTGCCGCATCGGCAAAGCGCCCCTCATTGTAAGCCTGGACACCAGCGGCCCAGAGCGATGATGGGTCAGCATCTGCATACTGCTCCGCGGCAGGGCTCTCCTGCTCCGGAGAGATGCTGATGAACGTTGAGTCTTCCTGTGCATCGAGATTCAACCCAGCCCCCACCATGAGGAGAATGGCAACGATGGCCGTGACACCTGACTTCGCCTTGCCACCCTTGAGTCGGGAGTCGATGGCGGAGATTGCCTCGACGGCACTCTCGTAATGAGCTCTCATGGCATCATTGCCTGAATCCGGTGAGTAGCGTGCGAATTCGCATGCATCCAGCAGGTCGGTGAAAGACTTGACCTGCTCATCCATGATGCCGCCCGCTGCCAGTGCGGAGGCGATGTTGTCCTTGCTCATGTCTGTCATATCCATGTTCAACTTGTCGGACACAAATCCGATCAATGCATTGTGAAGTTCCTCGTAGAATGCCGTGTAGAGATTCCTGTCAAGATACTCTCCTGCCTGCTTGAGTCTCTTCAGGGCCATCTTGGATGCCTTCCTGTTCTTGGTTCCGGCAACATCTGCCTTCATTGCAGCCACCTTGCGGAACACCAGCCAGACGGCTGCAGCGGCAAGGAGAAGGAGCCCAAGGAGAATGAAGAACAGAGGAGTAGCCACGAAGAATGATCCACTGTCCTTGAAAGACGGCGTCTTGGTGACAATGAACCTGATGTCATCGGCAAGGCTCTTTACATCCCTTCTCTCGATTCCGGAAGACACGACAGGCTGCTGGGCAGATTCCGACCCCTTGCCCTTGGCGACCTTGATCGTCAGAGGCTGGGTGGACAAAGTCACATACTTCCCGGATGTCACATCATAGTAGGAGTACTCGATTGGTTCGATCGTAAACTCCCCTGCACTGCGCGGGATGAACGGAAACTCGAAAGACTTGCTTCCGGAAGTACCGCCATTGCCCTTGTCTGTGTTTTCAGTAGCCTTCGTGTCATAGACATCGAAGTCCGGAGGGAAATTGACTTTCGGTTCCTCGAGAAGGGTCACATTTCCACGGCCAGAGACAGTGATGATCAGTGAAGCCGCATCGTGGGTCTTCAGCTCATCGGCAGTCAGCCTGGCGGATATTCCGAAACTGCCGACTCCGCCTCCGAAGGAAGCAGGCTGGCCTGCAGGCAGGGAATTCACCTTCACGTGCACAGGGGATGTGGTAACCCTCTTCCTGATGGTCCTTACATCATCCTGGAAGAAACTGTCGAAGATGCTGTTGGTCGCCCTGCTCGCCGTTCTCACATTGACAAGGCAGACAAGTTCCGCAGGGTCGATCGTGACCGTGCCGGTCTGCTGAGGGATCAGCACGTAGCTGCGGAGGACAGCCGTGTTGTAGATCTTGTCGTCAAGGCTCTCGCGCTTGAACTCGATGTTGCTCGGAGCGAAGGTCTCCTGGCTCCAGAAACCGTTGAATGTAGGGAACTTGGCATTCTCAAAGCCTGCGATGTTGACTCTTTGGTAGAGCTTCAGGGTCGCAGTGATCGGCTCGCCGACAACCACCTGGCTGCGGCTGAGCGAGAACCTGAGGAAGAGGTCATCGGCAGGGATGTCACCATTTACAGCCTGGGAGGCTGACGATGAAGAACCGGAAGATGAACGGCCTCCCTGAGACTGACCCTGCGATGAAGATGAGGACGATGACGCCCCATCCGAGACGACCTGGATACTGACGGGCTGAGACGTGATCCTATCACCGCCAAGAGTAGCTGATGCAGACTGAAGCGAGAACGTTCCAGTCGATTTTGGCATCAGGATGTAGGTGTAAGTCGTCTGATGAGACGAAGACCTCTTTCCGTTGATGATCTGGATGCTCGAGGAAGTGCCCTTCTGAGGTCCCCAGACAAGCTGGAAGCTGTCACCGTAAGACCAGGAGAAGTCCGAAGGAGACTTCTCGCCCTCGATGATGAAAGTCACGTTGAACTGTTCATCCAACGCGACCACATCTGGTGCCTCGACTCTTATCGCATTCTGAGCTGATGCCTGGAAGACAGCCATCAGCAGGATAGCCACTGCATATAATGTTCTTCTCATATTCTCGGTTCTACCAATTCTTTTCCCTCTGCCTTGACTTCATGGCCTCGGCCTTTTCCTTGTTCACCTTGTCCTGAGTCTCCTTCTCACGAGCCTGGATTGCTTTCAGCATCTGCTGGATCTGCTGAGGAGAGATCTGAGACTGGTTCTGCTCAGGTTGCTGGTTCTGATCCTGATTCTGGTCCTGGTTCTGGTCCAGGTTCTGGCCCTGGTCCTGGTTCTGGTCCTGGTTCTGATCCTGGTTCTGGTCCTGGTTCTGATCATTTCCACCGCCGCCACCCTGATTCTGGAGCATCAGCTTTGCATACGCATAGTTCTCCTTGGCATCCATGTCCCCAGGATTCCTCAGCAGAGACTGCCTGTAAGCCTCGACCGCGGCGGCCCAATCCTTTTTCTGGACAGCCACATTGCCTTGATTGTAAAAGAAATCCGAAGCATGAACGGAAGCAGGAGCAGCATCCTTCAATGCATCCAGCCGCTTTGACGCCTCCTCGAAATTCTCTTCCCTGTACAGGGCGCTGGCCAGGTTATAGTTGGCAGCGAAGGAAGTGGAATCCTTGAGGAGTGCCTTGCGGTAGTCGATCTCCGACTTCTGCCAGTTTTCCTTGCGGAACTGGCGGTTGCCCGAGCGGACCTCCGAACGATCCACCTGAGCATCCAGGTTCATGCATGAAAGCAGGAGCCCGGCAAGAGCGGTTATGAATATCCTAGAGTGCATCATCAGTCTTTCTTTTCGAACAAATGTCTGCGCGAGCGTCTTTCCCCAATGAGCATCTCCAGCACAAACAGTGCAAAGGCGATGCCCAGGAAGTACATGAACTGCTCATCGTATTCCTCGAAGATGACAGAGCTGTACTCCTCATCCTCAAGCTTCTTGATGTCATTGATTATCGGTGTGAGGCCGAACTCATCATTGCCGGCATGCACATAGGCACCATGACCGGCCTCGGCAATCTCGCGGAGAGTCTCCTCATCGAGCTTGGTCACCACGATGTTGCCATCCCTGTCCTTGAGAAGGTCACCGCCCACTGGGATAGGCTGTCCATCGGCAGAGCCGACTCCGATTGTGTAGACCTTCACACCGGCCTCGGCAGCCGTCATCGCGGCAGCGACGGCATCATCCTCATGATTCTCGCCATCGGTGATCACGATGATCGCGCGGCTGTGCTCACTCTGGGCGCTGAAGCTCTTCAGGGCAGTTCCTATCGCCTCTCCGATGGCAGTGCCCTGCACCGGGATCGACGAAGTGGAAATCGAGTTCATGAACATCTTGGCGCTCACATAGTCAGTCGTGATAGGAAGCTGGACGAAAGAAGTTCCGGCGAAGATGATGAGGCCGATCCTGTCTCCCTGAAGCTTGTCGGCAATCCTTGAGATTGCAAGCTTGGCCCTCTCGAGCCTGTTCGGAGAATAGTCCTGTGCAAGCATGGAGTTGGACACGTCCAGCACGACCATTATCTCGGCCCCCTTCGTCTCATG